>CAZAXY010000050.1:0-24627 GCA_964489125.1 uncultured Saprospiraceae bacterium | reverse complement strand
CTACCGCACCACGGTCATAAATCCCGAAGTGTAAATGTGGATAGGTGGTAACTGCGTTACCACTATTGCCATTAGTACCGATAGTATCGCCACGTAGTACATAGTCTCCAGTCTCAACGAATACCTCTTGGAGATGCGCATAATACATGGTAAGATCTCTAAGCGTATCACGAGCCCATATGACGGTACCTCCCAGGCTCCCCTCCTTCTCACCGGCGAATGTGATCTGACAATCTGACACGCTGACGATCGGAGTATGACGTTTAGCAAATATATCTATACCCTCATGCACTCTCTTTCCAGCATCTCTAGGCATACCAAATAGACTACCGATGTCCTGCTCTTCGCCACCACTCACAGGAAATGCTAATGATGGCTCAATCAGTATCTTCAGATTATAAACTCCCGAGCGCAATAACTCAGGCTGCACTCTAAGGATATAATCTCCCGCTACCTCGTGCTCGACAATAATGCGATTGGTGATTGTGTCGGAGGATGCTATGTGTCTATGCGGCTGAAGAGTATCTGCAACTAATTGAAACAAATCCATAAATACAAGACCTGAATCTCCTCTTAATTGATTGACGCTTATACTTGTTTTCTGACCTTTCTTAATCGAAAATTGATATCCATACGCATCAGTATCTATATCATCGAAGTAAAAAGTCTCTTGAAAAGGGGCTTTTATCCTCACTGGCTTTGCCATCGCTCTATCATGTGCCTCTCTCCAGTTCCTATATAGTTGAGTACCACCTATGCCGAGCTTGACCATTGACTGACTATAGGCTAAATGGTTATCTCGCGGATAGTACTCTGGGTCGATGATGATCTGTTTATCTTCCTTGCACGCCATAAATAGACATGCAAGGCAAATCCAAAAACACAAGATTTTAATATTCAATCAAACGGAGCTTATCGGGCAAAATGGGATGTCGGAAGCTAAGTTAGTTAGACATGGCAGAATATACCATCTGACGAAGCTTATTCGCATAAAAGTCCGTGTAGGGCCATGACTGCGTCATAAGTATTGCCACTAAATCTTCTTCAGGGTCTACAAAGAAATAGGTGTTGAATGCTCCACCCCAATAATAGGCACCTTCAGAACCGCTTAACTTGCTTTGCCCAATGTCGGTACGAACTCCAAATCCTAAACCGAATTCGTGGCCTGGTCTAAATTGCACTTCACTAGTGAAACTTTCAGTCATCAATTCAATAGTCTTTGGACTGAGGATACGAGCCCCCCTATAGCTCCCGCCATTGACAAGCATCCTAGAGAAAGTCATATAGTCCTCAGCCGAACAAAATAAACCATGAGTTCCGCCAAAAACCGTATTACCCTGCAATGGGCTCCATTGAGGAGAAGGTGTTAGCTCACCGGTTTCACTCATCATATGCAGACCGGCTACTCTATCTACATGTTGATCCTTTACGTTATAACCCGCTGTTGTCATACCAAGCGGATCAAAGACTACTTCTTGAAGATATTGCTCAGCGTTCTTGCCAGTAATTATTTCGATGAGGTAAGCTAATACATCTGGTGAAGCACTATAATTCCATTGCTCGCCAGGTTGTCCCATGAGTGGATATGACATAAGTGCTTTTACCCTTGATTCGATATTGGGATGTCCCGGCTGTTCTCTCATCTCTGGATAAAGTAGCGCAGAAAGCTTTTGATCATATTCATGTGGTCCGAGCCCGTGAGAGAATCCAGCCGTGTGAGAAAGCAAATGCCAGATTTCAACAGGACGCACCAGGTCTACATATTCTACACCCGTAGGTGTGCCATCCTCACCAGTCTGTACTTCAATAACTTTGAGGTTTTCAAACTCAGGTATAAACTTAGAGACGGGATCTGTCAAGCTAAAAAGCCCTTGCTCATACAGCGTCATGAAGGCCACTGAAACAATCGGCTTGGTCATCGACTGTATGTAAAATAGCTTATCAGATGTCATCGGTGTTTTCTCTACATTGTTGTCATAACCGAAGGATTGATCGTGAACTATTTTATCACCTTGGCTCACGAGACTAACTGCACCAGCAATCTTGCCCTGATCAATATGTTTCTGTAGAAATGATTCATAATGACTGAAATCAAAAGATGTCTGAGCGTTACTGTTAAGAGTGAAGGCTATCAAAACAATGATAGCGATACTGAATTGTCTGAAGATCTGCATAGTAGCTAATTTAATTTATACCCTTCCAAATTTAACTCTTGAGCGCCTTATAAAGCAACTCAACGGGATGATAGCCAATTATATCTGCAAAATCCTTTATCTGATGACGACAGGATGTTCCTGGTGCACAGATAATTTGATTTGGTTTGGCAGATTTAATAGCTGGCATCAGCACTAGGTCTGCAATCTGCTTACTGACTTCAAAGTGCTCTTTTTCATACCCAAAAGATCCTGCCATGCCACAGCAGCCACTTGGTATCATTTCAACATGATGACCTTCAGGAATGGACAGCATCGTCACGGTGTCAGAAATATCACATAGTGCTTTTTGATGGCAATGCCCATGCAATTTAATGTAGGCATAATCCTGTCCAAATTGCTCCGAATTGATATGTCCTACTCTATACTCCTGAGCGATGAATTCATCTATGGTTAGTGTCCGTTCTTTTAATAGCTCCGCTTGTGGTTTTAAGTGCTCTCCAACAATCAAAGGATATTCATCTCTGAAGCTCAAAATAGCGGATGGCTCAATTCCTATTAATAACACTTCCTCAGTGACTAACTCGCTTAATAATTCTACGTTATACTCCGCATGGCATTTAGCCTTCTCGAGCATGCCCTTAGAGAAGGCCGCTCTCCCACTCTCATGATGATCGACTGTTATAACCTCATAGTTGAGTCTCGTTAGCAGCTTAATTGTCTGTATTCCAATATGCGTCTCATTGTAATTACTGAACTCGTCTATGAATAGGATTACTTGCGCCATGGACTGTGACGGGGCTTTATAGTTCTCTTTATACCACTGACGCAGTGATATACGATCCATCTTCGGCAATGACCGTGAAGGATGAATGCCAACAATCTTTTTAGACAAGGCAGATAATCTTCCTGTCACCCCTAAGTTATAGAGCCAAGGTCCAACCGAACCAATCTTATTTATCTCATTGATATGCCCAAATATCCGTGATCTGAGCGGTCGCTTATTTGTGCTATAATATTGATGCTGAAATTCTGCTTTCATCATTGTCATATTGACATTAGACGGGCACTCCGAAGTGCATCCTTTGCAGGACAGGCAGAGATCAAGAACTTCTTTTATCTCCTCATGGTCGAAATAGTTTTCCTTAGTGCTGCGGGTCAGATATTCTCTAAGGATATTGGCACGAGCTCTGGTTGAATCCTTTTCATTTCTTGTGGCTTGATAACTGGGACACATCGTTCCTCCTGAGAGTGGCAATTTGCGACAGTCTCCTGAGCCATTGCATTTTTCCACCGCACGCAGCATCCCACCTGTACTCCCAAAATCAAATACCGTATCAATCTGCCTTGTCTCTTGATCAGCCTCATAACGCAGAGACTCATTCATAGGATCAGCATTTAAGATCTTGCCTCTATTAAATATGTTCTTCGGATCCCAGACTGCCTTGAGCTCATGATAGAATTGATAAATCTCCTCACCTACCATCATCGGAATAAAAGGTGCTCTGACTCGACCATCACCATGCTCTCCACTCAATGATCCCTTATATCTTTTAACAAGTTCGGCTGTTTTTCGGCTGATCTCATAAAATTGCTTGCGATCAATAGACTTCTTTAAGTCTAGTAGCGGACGCAAATGGATCTCGCCTGCTCCTGCATGTGCGTAGTGTACTGAGCGCTGACCATAGTTGTCGAGCATCTTGTTAAAATCAGCAATATACTCTGGCAGATCATCGAGTGCCACTGCAGTATCTTCAATGCATGCGACCGCTTTGGTGTCCCCCTTTATATTCGCTAATAAGCCCAATCCTGCCGAGCGCAACTCCCATACCTTCTTAGTGTCAACTCCATGAACAATGGGAAAAGCATATCCCATCTTATGAGACTTGAGATCGGCAATAATCTTATCGCATTGATTATGGAGTCCTTTTTTGCTGTCAGCTCTGACGTCCAATAATAAAATAGCCTCAGGGTCTCCCTCTACAAAGAATCGGTTAGCATTATGCAATTCGTTTTCCTTAGTACAATCTAAGATGATCTTATCCATTAGCTCACAAGCATAGAGTTGATGAGTCATTGCTATTTGAGTGGCCCGCAAACTCTCATCTATTGATTCACAATGAACCGCTACAACAGCTTGATGCCCTGGTGGTGTTAGGTCTAATCTCACCTTCACCGCAGTAATCATCATCAACGTCCCCTCAGATCCACAGATCAACTTAGCTATATTATAAAGTTCCCCACTCTCATTGAAAGCTTCTGAGGCAGCCAGTACATCCAAGGCATAACCCGTGTTACGTCTGTGTATAGAAGACTTTGGATAGTTATCTATGATGGTTTGGCGGAAAGCTGCATCTGAGAGGGACTCTAAAAGATGCCTGCGTATAACACTTTCTAACTTACCACTGGAACCGATAATGTTTTGATTAGCCTTGAATGTCACTTTTGAGCCATCACTCAGCACGCCACTTACTTCGAGAATCTTATCTCTCGTGGAGCCATAAACTATAGAATTTGTACCAGCAGAATTATTGCCGACCATACCGCCTATGGTAGCCCTTGTCGCTGTGGCTGTGATCGGCCCAAAAAACAGCCCAGTATCCTCGAGATGGTGATTGAGTTCATTGCGGATTACTCCTGGTTGCACCAATGCCCAGCGTTCCTCTGGGTTGATTTCGATGATTCTATTGAGATATTTAGAACAGTCCACGACGATACCTTCTCCGACTGTTTGTCCAGCCAATGACGTGCCTGCCGCTCGAGGAATGAGATAAGTCTGATGTTCCACTGCAAACTGCACAAGCTTGATGATGTCACTATCAGATCGTGGAAATGCTACCGCCTGAGGCATTGCTCGATAGACGGATGCATCTGTAGCGTACAAGACTTTTATCGTCTGGTCATAGAGCAAGTCTCCTTCAAGCTGACTCGATAGATGTTCAAATACGGAATTGTCTATCTCAATCTTCATAAATACTTAACTCATCCTTGACATAGATCTCATTCATTATGAAACTATTTTGTTGATCTTTACATTGTCAAAGTTTTGAGCACAGCTCGCATCAATGATAAGAATAATATATACGACTATACTAACATTTGTCAGTTTACAATTTGGCTTAAGCCAAATTGCACAGCATCAGTTTGCAATAAGCAGACCAGCAGGATTCTTTGAAGAAGCATTTAATCTTAGGGTTATGCCATCTTCTGAATCGGCGAGAATTGTTTATACTGATGATCTCAGTGAACCCAATCGCAGCTCATCGGAGTTTCCCGATAAACTTAAGATCAACAAATCCAAGATTGTAAAAATCAAGGTGTTTGACGATTCAGACTCGACTCAGACGCTCAGCTACACCTACCTAAATATTAAAGATATTCGACAAGGTCAAAATCTCATCTCTGTATCAGAATCTGAATTAAAAGCTGCCTTCAATGCGCTACCCATCGTTGCTATATCAGGCCCTACAATCGATCCAGTAGATCCTGAGCGCAAGGAAGTACCTGTATCTGCAGAGCTGATCTGGAATAACCCACGAATACAGAATATCATCCTCAACGCTGGATTGCAGATATGGGGAGATAGTCCTACCAATCCTAAAAAGAATTTTCGCTTAGAATTTAAGAAGAAGTATGGTGCCAAAAAACTAAATGCAGACATCTTTCATGAAGACAGTACCAATAAAGGTGATCGATATATACCTGCTGTAAAATCGTATGACAAGCTATTACTACGGGCAGGCTCTCAAGATGGTTTAAATGCAGAATTCAGTAATGAGCTCACCCCTCAATACATTCGTAATCGAGTGATGTATGATTTAAGCTTGGAAGCAGGAATGTTAGCCCCACATGGAAGATTCGTGCATCTATTCCTCAATGGAAGATACTGGGGTCAGTACCATCTCATGGAGAGACCTGATGAAAGCTTCTTTGAAGATTATCTCCAGGTAGACAAGGATGACATGGAAGTTGTAAAAGCTGGAGTTATCTGGCACAAGAGTGGTGATACTGATACCATGTGGCATCAAATAGACGGCGTTGATTATACCAATATGGATATCAAGGAACTATCAGATCATATAGATCCATGGATGGCTGCTCGATACCTCGTCTTCATGGGCTATGCCTCAGGACACGACTGGGGCAAGTACAAAAATATGATCGGCTACCGCGGTCCAGACGACTCGACTCAAGGCTATCGTTTCATGCTCTACGATATTGACTATAGTCTTGCCAATGGAGGTAAGTGGCATCCCGACAATAGCAGTGATTATAAGTTCTTTCACGCTCCATTTGTGAACAGTGGGCCGATTCCATCAAGCCTTCTTGTCAATCAACATTTTAAGAGCATCCTGTTGGATGAGCTTTATGACCTATGCATCGATAGCGACGGAATACTGACCCCAGATCATGTGACTGAATTGTATAAAGCACGAGCAGCAGAGGTAGAATTATCCTTGATAGCTGAACAAGCACGCTGGGGCGATCACGCTTATCAGAGCTACGGTTGGCATATCGCAGTGGACAGTTGGGAAGTCGATGAGGAGTGGAAAAGTGAAAAGAAGCGAGTCCTTAATACCTTCATTCCCAAAAGGACTAAGGCGCTCATCGCACATTTTGAAGAGAATGGATATGCGGGTACTCTCGAACCTGTTAAATTCAAGGCTAATCTAAAGCGTAGCATAGTGATCCTGAAGAATCCTAATAAGACCGGTGAGATATACTATACACTTGACGGCAGTGATCCAAGATCCATAGATAACACGCTCTCTAATAAAGCCATTCTCTATGAAGGCGCTATACGCCTGCAAGCAGGAGGGAACACGGTCTTTGCACGTGTACTGAGTTCTGAAAGCAGCAGCACCAAGTGGTCTGCCTCATCGCCAAAAAAGATTTGGATTAAATCGTAAAGTGCCAGCCTAAGACGAAGTAATTAGGCCGCATAAAAGTAAAACCGCTCTGTCGGAAGTAATTATTATTGACTTCCACTGCTTCAGCATCGCCACTTGAGCCCGAACGCCAAGTATGTGAGAAGGTAAGGCGACTTTTCTTAGTCAAATAGTAATTTATAGTCGCTTCTGTATATCGATCCTCACCTGAGAAAGCACGTACCCTATTAGCAAGATTGATCTCTTGCTGATCTGTTGGTCCATTAAGAAAGGTATGGCCTAATGCGAGGCTAATAAACTTATCATTTTGTAAGGGAAACACATAGGCACCACGCACGTAACCTGCTGCAGCAGATGTGCTCACATTATCAATAGATCGACCTAACAGCGCCCACTCCCCTGACAAAATAATTCTATCCCACTGCAAGAGCCAGTCAACCCCCGACAAGCTATTGCTATCATAAAAGTCTGTAGCGCCTTGTACAGCTTGCGACAGGCCTATTGTAAGTCCTTTTCTCTTGACAAAAGAAACTTGTTTAGCACCATCCAAATAACTCTTACTCTCGGGTTGTCCAAACTGTAGGCTCACCCGAGCACCGATCACATTGGATGGTTGGATACCAGCACTATTGGTATTAAAATCGCCGAATCTAGCGTTGAACACGCCTATATCATAGCTCAAAGCAAAGGTGTTTTCTTTAAAAACCTTAAAGCCACCTATGCTCACGCCAGGTGTCCGACCGGGACCTACATTAACCGTATGTCTGCGGATATAATTCTGCGACCAGGATTTTTCAGATGCCAGCACATTGAATGGAGAAGTAATAGATTCTCTACTGAGCGAAATCCCGAAGAAACCCACACGTAGATTGAACCAGTCATTGTTAGGATCTAAATCATAGTCTATATGCGCATTCCATAGTCGAAAGCGAGGTGAGGCAGTATTATTTGGTGCACCAACCGTGCCGTCAAAAATGTCTTTACCTGCAAAGTCATGGGCTGCTATAAAGGTGAATTTTAATCTATCGCCAAGGCTACCTTTGACTCCCAAGCGGGAGCGATGCAACTGAAATCCCAACCTACTGTCAACATCCACAAACGAGCCAGTTTCAGGATCTACAAAGCTTGTGCCTTCAGATAAGGTGCTCCATATTTGAAATCCTACCACAGGTTTAATCACGAGCTCTTGGCTCTGTAAAGCACTAGTCATTAATGTGATTATCACTACGATCGCTATTCTCAATACCATAGATTAAAAATAGCTAAAGCGTCAAAAAGCATGACAGCATACTCTCATTTACACAAGAAAAAAATCGCTCTGATGAGAAAAATTAGGCACGGGCTATTTATGCCTCTGGAGTCGAGACAAAAAAGAGAATTAAGAATGATAGATTTATACTATCGGATCAGAAAGGCTGTATAAGCTACCTAATTGACGAACTCATTAATAGCTCGCTCCAATTGCTTAGCTGACATACCACCAGTCTGCCTCCACACTACTTTCCCCTCTTTGTATATCATTAGAGTCGGTACGCTGCGGATATTTAGCTTATTAGCGAGCTTTTGATTTTTGTCAATATCGATCTTGATCACTTTAGCAGAATCACCGACTCGCTGTGATACTTCTTTGATAGCCGGCATCATCGCCTGGCATGGTCCACACCATGTCGCATAAAAGTCAACAAGCGTAGGCTTAGATGACCTTACGATGTCTTTGAAAGTTGCTTTTTTCTTTTTCATGTTTTTACAATTGATATACTATTAACTGATCTGGGTGAAAACAAGTTCATTAGAGCAATACCCCCATAAGTTTTGGTCAATCTGCGGACTATAACTCAAATGAAAACAGAGTCAAGATTCTTTACAATTTTTTCATGCAAGCAATTACAGCTATACTATTCGATGCCATAGTTCGGAATAGTGAAATTCATTTGGTATTTTTCCTACGCACGAACCAAAAAAGGCATAATGCGCAGCCCAGATATATTCATTATATCGTTTTTAATATTTTCAGTTATTTCAGTACAAAATGCGTATTGTACTGACTTCTTTTACGTTTTTGATCAAAATTATGACGAGAATATAAACCTAAAGGCTCATACTGGTCTCTTCATCGACGAAGCACCATATGAAGAATCTCAGGGAATCGATCTCGAAGACTTTATAAACCTTGAGAAGAGCATCCAGCTAAATAAATCTTTTCACGCGGATAATAAGAGATATTGGGCTTACAACAAGTTGCACAATATTACCGATCAAGTCTTAAGAGGTTATCTCTACTACGGCAAGTTTGATAGAGTATTTATATATACTAAGGAAGATTCTCTTGCGCTGACTGCAAAAAGGGGGTTATTGTATAAAAAGTATACTCCAGAAGGAGGAGGAAAGCTATTATATGATCTAAAAATCAACCCAGGTGATTCGATAGAAGTCTTGGCATATTTATCCTCTGGTATAATTAGGAATGACCCTCTGTCAGCAATTGATGTCTTATTCGTTCCATTACAAAATCGATTATTATTTCTTGAGTCACAACGTGGAAATTACTATAAATCCGTATTGCATATTGGACTATTGTTTTTAATCGCATTCTTGGTTCTTGGGTGTCTCGTACTTTATGCGCTCAGTAAGCGCACTAATTATTTGCTGTTTATCGCAGTATCGGTAAGCTTGTTTATGTTCTATTTAAGAAATTTAGATGGATATTTTGAGCAAGTGATATTTTGGTGCCATTGGCCCGAATCCCTTTTTCAATTAGAAAATTTTAACAGAACCTGCATAGCAATTTCTTTGTCTCTCTTTGTTTTCAGCGTATTCGATATTCAGAAGTTTCGCAAGACTGCAATAACTTCTTCTATCATCGTTTTTGTATTTTCTTTATTTGCAAGCATTGTAAGATTCTACTCAGTAGGCCCTTTTATTCACGTTACTCTATTTGCTAAAATCGTCTATTTTTTAGACCTATCTTTAGTTGCTATTAATAGTATATTTCTCATCGGACTTGTATGGATTAGTAATAATAGCTATGCCAAAAGGTTTGTTTTGGGGATTGGTCTATTGGTATTATTGAGCTACTTGGGTATGGCCCTCAACCACACATGGCTTGGACAATTGGATTCTTTGTTGTCTTCTAAGCTTTACTCTACTTATGGAGCCATGTTTTTCGTCATCTTCACCGGTTATATAACCATTAAAAAAGTCTATCAGACTGAATTGGATCTTCTGACGGAGTCTACTAAGTCTAAAAAGTTGGAAGAGCTTGATAAGAATCGTACAAGAATGTTGTCAAATATTTCCCATGAATTAAGGGCTCCATTAACAATAATTAATGGAGTTGCCGAGGACCTACAAGGTATGTCTATAAAAGGAAGCCTAATTAAGAAGAGTAGTGAAAACTTGTTGAGTTTGGTTGATGGTATATTGGATTATTCAAAATATGAGACTGGTGTGATCTCTCCAAACATGATTCATGGTGATGTTGTCTCGTATCTCAATTATTTGACAGATTCATTTTTGTCACTTGCTGAAAAGAAGAATGTCGCCATAAACTTTCATAGCAAGAAGGCTAAGATAGTTATGGATTATGATGAAACGATCATGAGAATATTGATGTCCAATTTGCTTTCTAATAGCCTTAAGTTCACAAATAAAGGTGGACACGTTCTAGTTGATATCTCTGAGATTGATAATTCTTTGGTCTGGAAGGTGAAAGACGACGGTATTGGTATATCTCCGAAAGAAATTCACAAAATATTTGACCGTTTTTATCAAGGCTCCATCGATTCTTCATATAAAATAAAAGGAACCGGTATAGGATTGGCCCTTGTGAAAGAATTAATAGACTTGCTTAGCGGATCAATAGATGTAAATAGTGAAATCGGAAAAGGCACTGAATTCATAATCAAAATTCCTATCTCGAACCACGCAGGTAAAGAAACAAATTGTGATTATGCCCCAAACTCTGAGCAAAATATAGATAGCGATCTACTGGTCTTAATAGTTGAGGATAATCAGGAAGTAAGAGAATACATCCAAAGTGTAATTAGTAAATCATACAACGTATTGATGGCAGGCAATGGTCGAGAAGGCTTGAAGATGGCTATTGAAAAATTACCTGATTTGGTTATTAGCGATGTCGTTATGCCACTAATGAATGGTTATGATCTTACGAGGCAGCTGAAGCAAAACACGATAACTGAACATATTCCTGTCATTTTGTTGACTGGTAAGAGTTCTCAGCTAGAGAAGGAAGAGGGATTGATGACGGGAGCTGATGCATATGTCGCAAAGCCCTTTTCAAAATTGGAACTTATAACAAGGATAGATAACCTGATAGATGTAAGAAAGCTATTACACAAGAAGTACCAGACCACCGAAGAAGTTGAGATAGTAGAGGAGTCACCTTGGTTAGTAGAGTTTACTGATGTCGTAATGCAGAATTTAGAAGTGGATATTAAGATCGACTTTCTATGTAAGAACATGTTGATGAGTCGGACACAATTGCATCGGAAAATTACTGCAGTTACTGGTTTTTCTGCTATGACTTATGTCAAGAGATTAAAGCTCTCAAGGTCTAAGGAACTCATGTCCACGACTGACTTATCTATTGCAGGAATAGCCGACAAAGTAGGCTATAAAAATGCCGCACATTTCTCAAAGGATTTTAGAAAATTTACGAACGTAAGCCCTTCTGAATTCAGGACGAAAGTATAAGCCCTCTCTCGGTTGCAAACTCATTTTCAAAAGTGTTCTTATCGCTCAACACTTCCTGCTTTAACTGGTCAAGTGAGTCTCGCCAAATATTAAGATTATACAATTCTGTGAAATTTGATGGGGCTACTTCATGTAATTGCCCCCAATGAGGATATATCTTATTTCCATTGACAGTAAAATCAGATACAAGATTATAGAGGCGTTCGACAAATTCATCATTGCCTTCCAAACCCTTAAACAAGTAGATTTCAAAATGTGCATTCAGCTCATTTTGTTGCATGGCCATGATAGCTGTAGACTTCTGAGTAAACCTGATAGCTATATTGACTAATATCGCTTTGTTTTCCTGTCGTGCGCTATCTGATAGCGCATATAATTCAGTTAAAAAGTCATTGGCACAATTAGCATCGATAACATACTCATAGCTTTGAACCAATTTCTCAATTTCGTCATGAGCATATTTTTCCCGTATATATTGTATTTCTAACTCAGTACTCAGATTATCAAGATTAATGAACTGTCTACTGTATGCTCTGTCACTCGGGCCTCTATAACATCCTGCGGGTCTTTGTGCTTCAGTCAGTGCTGTTTGAATTAGGTCAATTACATCTTTACCATCGACTACTATTAAGTCGAGTTTCCATATAGCATTGATTAAGTGAATTAATGCCTGTGTACGTATTGACTCATCTGTGCTTAAAGCGCTAGTTACCGCAGAGATGATGTCTTCGAAACTGCTTAGAATTGGATCTACCTCTTTAATTATCCTCTCATTGAAAAGAAAAATTCCACCAATAGGAAAAAGAGCAAGCAATGCACTGGCTTCTGCAAACTTTAGCCCAACATGAGCAATAAATGGACTTATAATAGCCGTAAAAATACCTCCTGCTGCTGCACTAATGGATGACACAGTTATAAAGGCAGGCCCTATCGGGCCAGCATCAGGAGCTGCTAAAGCATCACTGATTGCCTCTGAATTTTCTAAACCAAATATATTTACCAGAGCCTCCTCAAAGGCTGACGGGCATTCATCTTCATCCGTATCTATTGGATCAGAATTTAAATCGAACTCAATATTAGGTTCTTCTTGTCTCGTAGCATATGTTAGGTAGCAATCCTTCGTTCCATTGGTGATGATTTCTAACCATTCGTTATTGTATACTTCGTTGACGACACTACTTATTACAGTTCGAGCTTGTGTGAGATCTATTTTTTCTGTACAAAGGGTTAAGTCATATGCTGGGACAACTTCTATAACATAGGCGTAGACCACACCACCATTACCTACAGATACTAAGCATGAGTTAAATAGATCGTCGTCATAGATAATCTTGGTACACCTCTGATTTGATATCTTGATGTCATCTATAACAGTTATCGAATTAGTTTTTGGTTCTATCCACCAATCTTGTCCTCCATATGATACTAAATGGATGGCACGGACGGCTTGAGATACAGGCCCGACATCAATATTGGATCCATGGGTTGAGGTATTAATCGCCCCTGCCAGGCTTTGTCCATTTGATCCTCCGAGTGATCTGAACGCTCTTGGATTGCTATCTCTTCTTAACTGTACATTGATTTCATAAATTTTAGCACCTCCTTCAACATATATCAGATTATCTGAAGAGACAGGACTGTCATCAAAGTTAGAGCGCTTATCTTCTCTATAATCTGAGAAAGGTGTTTCATCTATACTCAATATTCTGTTGAGCTGCGATGTATCTACCATTACCGGATTGGGTTCTGTATCTGACAGAGCACAATTAGTATACGACCATAAACTCCCCATTGCACTGATTTTAAGGTCTTGGGATTCATAGTACAATACTTGATTTATCAATTCTCGCAAGCTTCTTGGAACAATCGTCACTTGTTGTTCTTGGACAATATTTCTATGCCAGTTTTCTAAGTCTTGTGTGATCGACTCATTAGATAGAGATGAATCATAAGTAGGATTGTAAACATCAAATGTTTGCTCTACTAATAAGGACATATTGCCCGAACTACAATACCCTTCGGCTTGAAGTGATATTTTAATAGGGATGGACTGTTGAATAGGAGTAGTAATGTCTCCAATAACATATGTTGTCAATCCAACGGGCAATTGCTCTGAATCTATTGGTATTGTCTCATCGATGCCCTCCCCAGAAACCACAAGTTGCAACGCCGACAAATTGGTTGTTTTCCACCAAATAGTTACTTCGTTCCCTGGCCGAAGACAGCCTATAATATTTTTGTCAGGCGTAAAACGAAAGTCAACGATACCACTTAATCCTCCAGAGAAAAATGTGTTATGTGTTTGGAGGCATGGTACGAAAGGTTTAAGTGTATGCGCATCAGGGTGATTTCCAAGCCCTGGAGGTATCGTTGAATCGGGATGGTCCAGTATTATGAAGCCAGATGTTATATTTTCAGGAAGTTTAGCTTGGATCAATTCGTTATCCCAAGAGACAATTTCTAATTCTATTGAATTGATGGACACACTCCCTTTTTTGTTTGATCCTTTAAATTTGAACTTGTCGCCTTTGATACTTATGGTGTCACCTGGACATGCATTTGGCTCACAGATCTCTGTAATTTTATAACAGTGTACATGTCGTTCCAGTGAAGCAATAAAGTAGGATTGAACAATATGTGTAAAGTCACTGTCTCTCCATTCAAATGGATGTAAACAGATATCCTCGTGTACTATGTGATCCGGGTCAGGTTGGAATGAAGTAAAATCAGGAATATCAATTATATCAATGGACGGAGGTGATATACGACCGATACCAATAGAATCTATTCTCAAGTTGCCGTCTAATTTGAAGATTGGCAGGATCTCGTCTACTCTTTGGCCCAAGACATCCTTACAATTTCTCGTCTGCTCAGAAAAAGGAATTTTTGTGAGGCCTACTATGTCATTGTATGGTTTGAGCTCGCCTAACCCTGTTGCGATTAGAGCAATATTATGATTTAATCTACTTGTACTTCCTTCACTTTCAACAACTGCATTCTCAACCAATCTGAGGAATGTTTCTTCACTAACAATACTGGAAATTTTCGTGGGTGTACTGAGCCCGTTTCTTGCAAAAATCTGCGCAGTAGTTGAGCTCTCGAGGTCATTCCAAACATTCATATGATGATCATCAGAAAAGACTTCGTTTAGATAACTCATATACTCCATCCCATCTTTAAAAAATGATCGAGACAAAGAGAGTCTGTTAATCATTGATATTTTTTTCTCAAGATCTCGAGACAATAGTTTATAGTCTTGCTCTATAAAGTTTAATGCCTGTAAACCAGTGTTGACATTGGTGAAAATTTCTGTAGTGTTGATGCTCAGCATAATCTTTTTTGTTGGCAGTGAAATAGAAAAGGACATCATCAATTTACCTCTTTATATGATGATAGTGACCTTGAGCATGGACCAAAAGCCCATAATCTATGGGATTTGGAACAATCAGAATACATCTTGGAACAATTAGAATACTAGTGTATCGAAGGAGTCTTCAACTTTGTAGTGTTATCAATACACTATAATAAATGACTGCTAAAAATCTATTAACCTTTCAGGCCATTGTGGCCTTAATATTCGGACTGTTATTTGTCTTATTGCCGGAGATGGCATTAGAGCCATACATGATCACAGAAGATCAGATGACTCCAACAGCTGCCCACATGGCACGACTATTCGGAGCGCTATTGTTGGCATTTGCGGTCGGTTGCTGGATACAGAGATCCCATACGAATCATAGACACTGGATGTACATGATCCTTGGCGTCAATATCATCAATGCCATCATCAATACACAAGCTTCGTTGACTGGACTCTTTACTCTTTTTAACTGGAGTTCAGTGGTGATTGTAATCATTTTGGCTGCTTGGGCTGGGTATGTTTTGTTTTCTAATAAATCATCTAACATCTAATCATACTATGAATCAAATGTATCAATCAATCATCATTTTACTTTTCATTATTGCGAGCTGCACCTTCATAAATGGTCAAGCTCAGACGGGCCAAACTTTCACTGCCACCTATAATGTAGCAGTTGAAGGAAGCCACATAATTGAAAAAGATAGATCTGGTAGTATTGTCAAAGCGATCAATTATGTGCCAGGTATCGGACAACATTCAATATTGGGTGACGTAACTACCCTATCAATAGTAAGAGTCGATATATCGTCAGGCGAGAATGTAATCGAATTTGTCGAAACAGATCAAGAAGGCAATTCACTATTCGTTACTACTAAAGGGATCACTACAGATGTCACATCATGGGAATGCTATGGCGCCATAATGGGCGGCACAGGTATATACCAAACGGCCACTGGATATTATCATGCTATAGGTTCATCTATAGACACTTCGTCGTCTTGGACGGCGGACGGAATGCTCTATTATAGTTCGGTGGAAGATGAAAAAGCAGCCATAAGGCAGGTGATAATCGATGAGACGGATGCCTATGTCAAAGCGGACAATGCAAGAGGAAGGGAGCTTAGGTCCTATCCTCATGTCAATATTGTAAATATGCCGCAGGATCAAGCGGTTCTAACACGCGTCAACAATGACAATGAAGATGTTTACGGCTCACAGCCATTTAATTTAGAAAATATAGTCCGTAGTGACTGGGACATACAGGTGAGACATCATATTGCTTGGGCGACTTTCCGACAGACAACAGACGCAATAGGTTCTAACGTCCCAACTATAGAAACGAGGATCTTAGAAAAAGAGGGAGGAAAGTGGAAGATCGCTCATGTCCAGACAACGCTGGACTATGCGAATGCTTATCCACCGCTCCAAGGTCCAATGACCAGTCAACCAGAAGTATATTCTATCCATGAGATAGAGTTGCGACCCGATGTCGACCCACTTGAATTCGAATCGTTTTTCAATAACACAATAGCACCTATTTATAACAAGATGAAGGGTCAGCGAATTATGTTGACCAAATCGGATCGAGGGCAAAGAACTTCAAAATACAGTGCAATTGTAATTTTTGATTCTGTAGAAGATCGCAATCGCATCTTTCCCGTCGCAGATTCCGATGACTACGATGGCGAGGTGGAATGGGGACCACAGTCCAATTGGTTGAAGCTGGCCAGCATGATGTCAACGAATATCGGAGTCCTCTATAGCGACTATATAAAGATTGATGGAAATTAAAATTCTCACAAAATACTACACTGCTTCTAAACTAAAAATAAACACAAATGACAGACAAGTCCATCACCAATCGTGAACGTGAAATTCTCCATTTAGTAGCCCAAGAATACAGTACTAAAGAGATCGCCCAAAACTTTTCATAAGCAACTATACGGTTATAAGTCATCGTCAAAGCCTAATGGATAAGATGGACGTGAAGAAAACAGCTGGGTTAGCTAGGCAGGATTTGAGAAGAATTGTGAAGAACACATTTTGTAAGAGATTAATATTCAGTTTGAATAAAAAAAATAATTCGAAAACGCCAATTTGATTAGAACAGAAAATATAATAACCGAAAAATAATAACTATGAAAAACACTAAAACCTTATTCCCTTTCTCACTTATGTTAATATTTGTTTTGAATATTTTTGGTCAACATCGGGGGGCAAACATCCAAGATAAAAATTTTTCCAATCGAACTATTAAGTATGGAGATTTCTATGGGGCTACGGCTAATAGAGCAATCTTTAATCACGCTATAGTTAAGAACGCTAGTTTCCATGGCGCACAATTAAGAAGTGTACAATTTAAAAAGACAGACATTTCAAGATCAACTTTTTATGGAGCTGATTTAAAATTTTCAAGAATGGAAGGAGCAGTTGCAGATGAAGCCAATTTTGAGGGTGCCGATATGCATAAAGGACAATTCAATAACTCATTTTTTAGATGTGCAAGATTTTATAGAACAAGTTTAAACACAGCTAAATGCAGAAATTGTGATTTTTCAGGTGCTAATTTAGACAGAGCTGACTTAAGAGGGGCTGACTTGAGTGGGTCGAATTTCACAAAAGCAAATATTACATCCAATACATTAATTGATAGTAATACAAAAGGGCTCCCACCTAAGAGCATGTGGAGTAAAGGATATAAAGATGGTATCGCCTGTGGGGATTTGTTATTAAATTATTCAAATGAATCGTCTTCCACTGTAAATAGACGAATGACAAAGTTCGATCCGGCAATACATGGATTCAACTTTAGCAATAGAGGTTTTAAACCATACTTAGGAGATGGGGGAAGTATTTCTGTTGATTTTAGTGGATTTTGTGGTGGAATGACCTATGCTGCTGGTGACTATTTCTATAAAAAAATACCAAGGCCAGATCAGGACTACCAACCAGCCGCTGGAACGACCTTGTACAATTATATTTATTCGAGGCAATCCAAGTCGATAGAAAATATTTCAGGACAGATAGCGGAGTTTACAATCAATCCTTTTGGGTCCAGAAACAACGAATTCTGGGGCTGGGCAGTAAATGAAAAATTACGCCAATTAGTTAATAGTATTGATGCAGGAAGGCCTACACCAATTCTCATGTTAAGAGTAGGAAAGGCTCCAGCGGATAATCATTGGGTTATGGCCATAGGTTATGATCTCGGAGGGTACAAATGGAAAAAAGAAAACGATCCGAATGTCAACAATATTAAAATTTTCATTGCTGACCCCAATGAACCTAGGAAATATATGGTATTAATGCCCCGCAAAGATAAAAGGGACCTGAAATATGGATATTATGATATGGATAAGGATGTATACATAAGGGACAAAAATAGCTGGAACTGCCGTAGTTTCCATCCCAACACTAATTTTTACAAATCGGTAAATACTCCACCAAGAATAAATAACCTAAGAACGGGGGGAAGTGAATTAGTTTATCAGTTAGTTGCAAAATTTGAAACAGGAGGCGATGATCTGCGAGGCGGGAATGACAATGTGGATGTACTGGTCAAGTATACAGATGGTTCAACTGAACAGTTTAGAAATGTTAATAAAGGCCAGCGATGGCCTGAGGGCTCAATAAACAATGTCGTACTAACCTTAAGGAAAAAAGTAATATCCAAGCAAATTACTTGTCTTAGAGTATCTACAAATTTTGGCGGAGGCATGGGCGGGGATAATTGGAATTTAGATAAAATAAGTTTAAGTGCTTATAAGGAGAATGGAGAATCTGAACAATTACAAAGTATGAGTGGTAGTCCTTGGGTTCGGTTTACGGGAGATAATAAGCAAAAATGGATATGTACTAAGCATACAAATGCTAATACAGATATACGCTGATGTATTGCAATTAGAGTCTTAATATTCTAATTGATATAAAGAATAGTATTTCATGAATTTCAAATTTGATGCAAATTAAAATTCAAATTGAGGAGCGCCAATCCAATACTTATTCAAAAAACAATTCACTCATTAACATAAATAAAATGAAAAATTCAGCCATTTTTGTTCTACTCCTTTTATTATCAGGCAGCCTGCTTGGACAGTATAATAATTCGGAAATTCCCACGTCAATCAATCCATCAGGAGATGAACCAGATGCTTCAGCTATACTGGACGTTCAAAGCACAGATAAAGGAATACTTATCCCAAGGATGACCACCGCCCAGCGTATTGCAATTTCAAGTCCTGCACAGGGTCTATTAGTCTTTGATCTAGGTACAGGTGGATTTTGGTTCTACAATGGACAAGCATGGGCAGACCTAAGCACTGGAGGAGATGTCTCCTGGGGAGACTTAAGCGATATCCCAAGCGACATAGCTGATGGTGATGATGTGAATGATGCAGATAGTGATGCGACTAATGAACTGCAAAACTGGAGTAACCTGCCAGGCATACCCACAGAAATATTAGATGGAGATGACAACACGCAACTCTCTGAAGCACAAGTAAATGCTATCGTTGCTAATAATGGATATATACAGAACGAGGCTGATGGCGATCCTACGAATGAAATAGAACTTCCATCTGGATGAAACGCAGGCCAAATACTTGCGACGGATGGAGCAGGAAATACATCGTGGATCAACGACGAAGTAGAAGATGGAGATTGGACTGCGTCAGGCAATGCCGTCATCAGATCTACAGGAGACATTCATACCATCAACTCTGGAGGTTATGTCAAAATAGGTGACCCAAACTCTAATCATCTATCTATGGATAATAACGATATCCAAGCACGAAATGGCGCGGCTATCTCCACACTATTCCTAAATCCCTTTGGTGGACAAATCAATATGCTTAACTCTTCTATAGGTAATGGTAATCTTCAAATAGGAGGCAATACTGGATTGTTCTTTAATAACTCAAGTAAGCGATTTGGCATTGGAAATACTACACCAACAACGACTCTTGACGTCTCAGGTAAAATCAAAATTGCGGATGATACGGATACTCCTGTTGCTGGAATGATCAGATGGGATGATGTTGAAAATGATTTTGAGGGATATGATGGTACTGAATGGAAGTCGCTTACTGCTGGTTCTAATGGGAATTTATCATTCGGAACTTCAAAGGTATGTGAGAAAAGGAAACTAATACCAATAGATGGAGCCGCAGATGACAATTTTGGTGAAAGTGTTTACATCTCAGGGAGTTATGCTATCGTGGGAGCGGATGGAGACGATGATAATGGAGTTCTTAGTGGGTCCGCATATATCTTCAAATTGAATGGAATGACTTGGTCACAAGAAGCTAAATTACTTCCCGATGATGGGGCTGAAGACGATGCCTTTGGAAGGGGTGTCAGTATCTCAGGAGATTATGCAATTGTAGGGGCAAGCGGTAACGATGATAATGGAAGCAATAGTGGCTCTGCCTACATTTTTAAACGAGTTGGCATGACTTGGTCACAAGAAGCCAAATTACTTCCCGATGATGGGGCGGCTAACGATTTTTTTGGAAGAAGTGTCAGTATCTCAGGCGACTATGCAATTGTAGGTTCTGAACGCGACGGCGATAATGGAAGCAATAGTGGCTCTGCCCACATTTTTAAACGAGATGGAATGACTTGGTCACAAGAAGCCAAATTACTTCCCGATGATGGAGCGGCATTCGATTTTTTTGGAGAGAGTGTCAGTATCTCAGGTGATTATGTCGTAGTGGGAGCTCGTTTTGTCGACGATAATGGAAGCAATAGCGGGTCTGTATATGTCTTTAAGCGAAGTGGGACCACTTGGTCTCAAGAAGCCAAGTTACTCCCCGATGATGGTGCTACGGGCGATTTCTTTGGAACAAGTATTAGTTTCTCGGGGGATAATGTTGTAGTGGGAGCTTCTCATGACGATGACAATGGAAGCAATAGTGGTTCTGCATACATATTTGAACGAAGTGGTATGACTTGGTTACAAGAAGCCAAATTACTTCCCGATGATGGCGACGAAAACGATCAATTTGGACAAAGTGTTAGTATCTCAGGGGATTATGTTGTAGTGGGAGCGTTTGGAGACGATGATAATGGTGGTAGTAGTGGATCCGCGTATGTCTTCAAACGAAATGGCGACACTTGGTCTCAAGCAGATAAGCTACTTGCAAGTGATGGTGTATCTAGTGATAGGTTTGGGGAGAGTGTTAGTATTTCAGGCGATAATATTATTATCGGGGCCCCAGGTGACGGTGATAATGGGAACGATAGCGGCGCAGTTTATATTTATTAAATTTCACTCCGTTGTCTGTAGGTTGTACCTACAGACCACGTATCAACAAACGTAATCATCTATTAAATCTCATCATACATACAAAAACATAAAAATCCGATTAGACAACTTAGTTTACATCCTCAATATCCAAACGTAGCGCAACGCTACGTATAACGACTTAGTTTACACTACGAACAACGTGGTGACAGTGTCACCATCGTAGATCACATCACGCTCCTGTAATGCTATGACGTCATCTTTCTTATCGATGATGATGTCTACCCGTTGTCTGTAGGTTGCACCTATAGACCAAGTATCAACACACATGATCATATTCAACCTCTTCATACATATAAGAATATAAAAACACGATTAGACAACTTAGCCTACAGTCTAAATATCCATACGTAGCGAAGCGCTAGGTATAACGACCCTCCGTTGTCTGTAGGTTGTACCTACAGACCAAGTATCAACAAACGTAATCATCTATTAGATCTCATCATACATACAAAACATAAAAACCCGATTAGACAACTTAGTTTACATCCTCAATATCCAAACGTAGCGAAGCGCTAGGTATAACGGATTTAGTTTAAACTACGAACAACGTGGGGCGATGTTATTACTTCAGTTAAGAACATAAATAGAAACCAGAAAGGCGCTTTGCCTCCAGTGGAGAACGAATGATGGACTTCTTCAAGGGGTCATGACCCCTTGGGATTAGCTACCCTCGCTCCATCATACTAAGGAAAAAGAATAACAAGAGATTTACTTTTATCAACATCATAACAAGAACGATTAGCAAATAAGAAAATCAACTATTAAGATATCTCCACTTCACTTCGTTACGGTCGATATGACAAAAAAACAACCTACTCCCCAGCCGTCGGATCTAACTGCAGCTTAATCTGTATGGATGTATCAATCCCACTTTCTACCTCAACATAGAGGCCATCAGATAATCCCAATTCCACCTCATGCCGCTCAAATTCTTGATCACCCACTACTCGCTCGACATAGGTGACAGAGTCACCGTCATAGATTACATCACGCTCCTGAACCGCTATGACGTCGTCCTTCTTATCGATGATGATGTCGCCATTAGCGCTGTACCCTGCTCGCAAGAAAACGTCTTCGCCGTATGGCTTGAGGGCTGCTTTGACTTCAAATTTTACGATACCTTCTTCTTCCGTGCCTTTTGGTGAGATGAACTCCAGCAGTGCATCAAACTTATGCTCGGGAATTGCTCCAACTGTCAGCTCTAACTCCATACCTTCTTGTAGCTTTCCAACGTCGGACTCATCGACTTTGCCTTCGAAGATTAGGGACTTCATATCGGCTACTATGGCGATGTTGGTACCTTCATTAAAGTTATTGCGCTCTATGACAGAACTGCCTTCCTCTACTGGCACATCGAGTACCATACCATCTACCGTAGACACTACGACGTTGTTGACCTGATTGGAGCGATTGGTACGCCCCTCACGGAGGAGCTGTAAGTTGTTTTCGGCAGCATCGAGTTCTTGCTTCCTGATATCGAGCTGCGCCTTGACCTGTCCTAGGTTATTGGAAGATAGCAATGCCGCATTATCATAAGCATTTTGACTCAAGTCAAGATCCAGTTTGAATTGCAGATAGTCTTGCTCAGATATAATGCCATCGTCGAGAAGCTGACGATTACGCTCCTCTTCTTTCTTGGCTACTTCGAGGCTTCTTGCGGCTTCTTTTACATCGAGTTGGCTGCTGTTGACTTCTGACTGTCTGGTCAACTCTCTCTCCGCTTCACGGACTCTGATACGGGCTAACTCAACATTGGATCGAGCACTATTGATATTTACCTCGTTAGGGATGAGCTTAATCCGGGCGATCTTCTGACCCTTGTTGATGATCTCTCCTGCTTCGACATAGAGCTCATCAATGACACCAGACACTTGTGGTTTAATGTTCACCTCAAGCCTCGGCTTAATGGATCCAGTGGCTACCGCTTTATTGAGGATAGTGCGCACTTCGGCCTTGGTACTTTCATACTCAATGGGACCACTTCCATTCTGATTATAGAAGTAGTATCCTAGTCCAGCAACTGTGAGCACTAAAAAACCAAGGGCTACAAATAGACATCCTTTATTCATCTTTCGATTATTTATATTTCGTAATAGAGTTATTCATCTTTTAATGCAACCACAGGATTTACCTTGGCAGCTTGTAATGCCGGTATAAAGCCGGCTATAGTGCCTGCAATTACGAGCACGAGCAATGCAAAAACACCGACGTACCAGTCTATTTCAGGGTTATGAAAATTTTCTACATCTCCGGCCATACCGAGGGCATAGTTAATCACCCAAATCATCCCTGTTCCCAGGAGGATTCCGAGGTATCCCGATAGTGCAGTGATGAAGACCGATTCTGTTAGAATCATACTGATTATAGAGCCCGGTGTAGCACCGAGCGCTTTGCGTATGCCGATCTCCTTGGTCCGCTCCTTGACGATGATCAGCATGATGTTACTGACGCCAATGATACCAGCCAACAGGGTCCCAATACCGACGAACCATAGGAACACCTTAATGCCCAGGAAGAGGCCCTGAACCTGTTGAAATTCCTTCTCGAGATTAAAGCCACCAATGCCCTGCGGATCATCAGGATGGACTCTATTAATCTCCTTGAGGTACTTTCTAATCTTAGGTTCCATGTTAGCAACACGTGTTCCAGGCTTAGCGGATACGACCATATAGTCTATGCGATCACCTGTTCCAAATGCCCGACTCATAGTCGTTAAAGGCACAACTGCTACCTCTGTATCCTCTCGAGTCCACTCCTTAACTTGATCTGGACCAAATACTCCGACGACTTTAAAATCTATTCCCTTAATCGTGATATGCTCTCCTATGGCATTGCTTTCGCCAAATAGCACATCTTTAGTCGTCGTACCAATAACCGCCACTTTACGTGCTTCTGTGATATCACCATCATTGATATATCGACCTTCATGAATCTTGAATGCTTCAATTATGGGCATGTCGGTTAACTCGCCACGCACATTATAACTTGCCCCTTCGCCCTTGTATTCAATGTTGAAAGGCCCAACCTCATTGCGTGGTGCTATCAAGTCTATCTCTTCTACTTTCTCCTTCAGGTAGTCAATATCGCTTAAGTTGAGCTGGACTCTGCGGCCTTGAGGCAGGCCGTCATGCGCAATTGTTGTTCGTGACGCCCAGACATACATGATATTCTTAGCGCGAGCGCCGAAATCTTTGTATACCCCAT
>CAZAXY010000049.1:0-24842 GCA_964489125.1 uncultured Saprospiraceae bacterium | reverse complement strand
ACTAGACTAATAGAAAAAGGGCTTGCAGTAATGCAGGCCCTTTTTTTAATACTCAATTTTACTACATAAGTCTTAACTTCTTAAGTGGAGACTATTGATCCCATCAGAAATCTCATAAGCTAACCACGGTCCTTCTACGCAATCCATTCTTACGTGTACGCCAATAGGAAGAGGTGAGTAGGAAATTTCTACTGTCATATGAGAGGAAGTCTGTGAGTTTTTCAGAGCTCCATAAATTCAACTTGCTATTTCTATGACGTGAATAAAAAAGTAGCACCTGTTTCGATAGGTTTTTCTGCTCAATAAGTAAGGAGGAGTGAGCGTGTTACCTTTCTAATAGAAAGAAAATTGAAATGTTTTACAACCCAGATTTCGGCGATAAAAAAAAAGGGGCTTGCAGCACTGCAGACCCCTCTAATTACTCAATTCGTTACAATCCGTAATTATCTTGTCAAATCATAGTCGTTAATGCCATCGGAGATTTCATATCCCAGCCTAAGTCCCTCTACACAATCCATTCGGACATGTACGCCAAGAGGGATGCGTGAGAAGGCATTTTCTTCGGCCATATGAGAGAACGTTTGAATGTTGCGAGGTGCCCCTCTAAACTCCGTTCTTCTTTCATGAGACAAATCGGTAAAATCCGTATCGTCACCAAATAAGTCTATAAATACCCCGCCCGCAGCAGATGCAAAAGTAGAGTGGCCTGATGGATATCCAGGGAATGACGGATTAGGCCAAAAAACTAATCTGAATAAATTTGTTTGAAACTCCGGATCGATATACTCATGGATATACTCACTAGGTCTCATGACCATATGCTCATACTTGTATCTCCATGCCGCCACAGCTGCATCATTAAGACTGAATCCTACTTTTACCATCATGTGAAGTGCTTCGGCGAGATCTAAGTCATAATAGTCCACAAGTTGGTTGGCGATGGCGATCTGACGTGCGGGAGGGCTAAATGTCAGTCCGTCGGCATCATCTCCCCAAAACTCTGCGATCCATAACTCTTCATTGTCTTCTTCCATGGCAGTATTATTTACGTTATAGACCTCCATCATCTCCAGATAAAACGCACTGGTCGGATCTGTGCTGTATGGTATCGGAGCCACTGTAGTCGTCTCATCATTAGAGACGATAAATGTCCGAACAGACTCCCAGAATGGAAACAATGCACGCTCTGGTTCTGCATTAAAAGTCCAAAACCCTTCTCCTATGGGAGGAATAAAACTAGTTGGCTGAGGATCGAGAATCTGTGTCTCTGCCTCAGTATCCGTCTGACTAAAGGCAATGATTTCCTGGGCAACAACTGCTCCCCATTCAATAGAAGCGTTGATGACGTCTTCGCCAACACCATTGGAGAGCGTGGCATGAAATGCCGTCTCGAATTCTCCGATGCGTGCAGCCTCCGTATCTGGTAGTGTAAATAGGAAGTGCTCGATAACATCAGCATAGGCCGTGTTGAGTGCGATGTTCCAATCAACAGTGACATTAAGATCTGTAACATTGAAATCTTCTAATCGCCCTTCATTAGAATCAAAGTCTTCCATTCCTGCAACGGCTACCTCATAGGCAGCAAGATTGACATATGCGGCAGCACGGGCGGAAGCATTTGGCCTCATACCTATAGCTGATCGTTCTAAATCAAGGTATAATCTGGTCCATTCTGTCAACACTTCGGGGGAGAGCTCAGACACCTCGGTGAGATCTAGGGATGGATCTATGGGGTCGTCATCTGAACATGATTGGAATCCAGCAAAGAGCACGAGTAATAGGGGAAATAAAATCTTCGATAATTTCATTATTAAAAAAAAGGTTTGTTGTGCTATAAATAGTCGCAGACCATTTATAGGCCTGAACAAAACAATTTCGCTATTTCGATTAATGTGAATCTCGAAAGTTCCTTTCGAAATTAAATTGATGTGATTACATTGATTGAGCAAAAGCGCCCTAGATATGGCACTTAAAGCGTTACAAATATGCACATAAAAAATGTCTTGTGCGCGACATGTTAAAAATTGTTAGTCTCTTTTTGAACGAGCGAAAATTATGATTGCGGTGGACAGAATTTGTAGCTTGCCTTTGACTTAAACATTGGTTTAGTATTTGGGGTAATCCGCCAAATGCAAAATCATTGCCAACCTATCTATTAGTTAATGTGAAGCCCGTAAATGTTATGATAGGTGTATAGGTCATTCGGATAGATTTTATCGATCGAGAGAAGTAGGACGGAGTTAAAGAGCCTAATATGCATTTATGAAGTCTTCAACAATATTGCCAATAGAGACCTTATATTGATATCATTTTAATAATTTATGAATCATACGACCATTGGACTCAATAGAAATTAATGGCCATCGCCATATCAGATACTACGGAGCGGAAATAGCACCTGAAGAAACAGCACATCGTTCTGATCAATTTCTCGAAATATTATCAAGTAGACGATCTATTAGAGAATTTTCAGATCGGCCAGTTCCGAAATCAGTTATCGCATCACTCATTATGACAGCGTCTACTGCGCCTTCGGGAGCTAATAAACAGCCGTGGACATTTTGCGCCGTATCTAATGCCGACATCAAACATCAAATCAAGGAGGCTGCCGAAGAGGAAGAACAAGCAAGTTACGGAGGTAGAATGAGTGATACATGGCTCAAAGCTCTGGAGCCCTTTGGGACAAATGCAGATAAACCATTTTTGGATATAGCGCCATGGCTCATTGTCATATTCAAAAAAGCATATGATATCGGACCTAATGATGAGAAGAGTAATAATTACTATGTAGGAGAATCTGTTGGCATTGCTTGTGGCATGCTGATCGCTGCAATCCATCAAGCTGGGCTAGTTACCTTGACGCATACGCCGAGTCCAATGAATTTTCTCGCCAACGTGTTAAATCGTCCTAAAAACGAAAGGCCATTTCTTCTACTGCCTGTAGGTTATCCTGCGGATGATGTGTACGTGCCAGACATCAAAAAGAAAAAAGAATCAGAAGTCATAAAGTGGTTTGAATAGCAGATCGTTTTGGATAAGTTATAGCTACCTTTAGATTAGGAATGAGGAAGATGGCTGTTCTAAATGCAAATCGTGTTAACAAGTCTTATGGCGATCTAGAGGTGTTAAAAAACCTCTCAATGGAAGTACAACAGAGTGAGATCGTCGCAATAGTGGGCAAGAGTGGAAGTGGCAAGAGCACCTTGCTACATATCCTAGGGACTCTTGATACACCAGATAGTGGAGAAGTGCATATAGATGGCTCACAGATCATTGGGATGTCTGCTAAAGAGATATCCAAAGTACGCAATGAAAAGATCGGCTTCATATTTCAATTTCATCATTTGCTCAATGAATTTACAGCCGTAGAAAATGTGATCATACCCGCCTTAGTTCAAAGCATCGATCGATCTACTGCCATAAATAAGGCGGAAGTTCTATTGAGTTACCTCGGACTGTCGGAGCGTCTCAATCATAAACCAGCGCAACTTTCGGGTGGTGAGCAACAACGAGTAGCCGTAGCACGAGCATTGATCAATGATCCAAAAATCATATTTGCAGACGAGCCTACAGGGAATTTGGATGACAGTACTTCTGAGGAGCTGTTCGATCTAATCCAGAAACTAAGGGATGACTATAATCAAACGTTTGTGATTGTAACCCATAGCAAGGAGATAGCCAGTAAATGCGACCGCATATTAACGCTTAACAATAAAGATATTAGCGATGTCGGATAAAATCGACAACAGTACTAAATCAACATCACCCAATGAGGCCCCAAAACAACAGAATCTAAAGAACGCTTGGGCTTATACTGTGGCTTACTTCAATGATGTGCTTGATCTCGAGAAAGGTGTCGACAAGAAGGGCACCATAAACGAGATCCGAAACAAAAAATCAATGGGGGGCGCCAATGCATGGATGCTCATGTGCTCCATAGTCATTGCGTCCATTGGTCTTAGTCAGAATTCACAGGCCGTCATTATAGGAGCGATGCTGATATCACCGCTGATGGCACCTATACTCGGTATAGGCTTGTCGGTAGGAATCAATGATATGGCTACACTTAAGACGTCATTAATTCATTTTGGAACTGCTCTGGTTATTGCTGTGCTGACAAGTACCATCTACTTTTCCATATTCGATATTCCCGAGATAACAACAGAAATACAGTCTAGAACACGACCTACTTTCTTAGATATATTTGTGGCGATTTTCGGGGGCATTGCTGGTATTATTTCTATAGCGAGGAAGGATATCTCTGTGACATTACCAGGAGTGGCTATCGCCACAGCCTTGATGCCCCCACTTTGTGTAACAGGATATGGACTTGCCTCTGGCAATATAGCCATAGCAAGTAAGTCATTTTATCTCTTTTTTCTCAACACATTTTTTGTGTCGTTCTCGACCTATGTCATCGTGAGGTTCTTGCGCTTCCCATACACGCAGTATATGGTTCAGGCCAGACGCCGCCGCAATAAGATATTAATTGTGCTATTCAGTATGATCTTGATTATACCTAGTGTGCTCATATTCCTAAGCGTAATCGAGGATACTCAGAAGGATGCCGCCATTAATAAGTTTGCCAAGAGTTGCCTCGGTGATAAGCAGAAGTATCTCGACTCCTACCAACTTTATCAGTATGAAGATGGCCATGAGGTGCTGTATCTCAAATGTTATGGAAATCAAATCTCTCCAGCAGATTTATCGAGCTATGAGGATTGTTTAACCAGCTTTAATCCAAAGCTGATGGAATCTGTACGCATCGAGATCTTAGCAAGTTCGGAGGTGAATCTCAATGACTTCACTGGCCTGCAAGAAAATATTCAGAATCTCGATGACCAGCTCAAGGCAGTAAAAGAAATAAGGGCAGAACAGAATCAATTGATGTTAAAGACCAACACCAATCCGCTTGATAGCCAAATACTCACAGAATTAAATGATGAACTCAGGATATTGTACCCTAAGCTTGAAGAGATCAGTATCGGTAAGATCACTACCTTGTCGGATGATCAAATGAAGATGGATGTCCCTATCCTTCAGGTTCGCTGGACCAATAGAACTAACGATGGTAAAGCTGAACAGCTCAAGGCATTTATCCAAGAGCGCTTAGACCTGGACACGCTGATGATGTATAAATAGTTGAGCTTGAATCATCTCTGACCCTAAATTCACGGACTACACTTCCTCCAGCTTGATACAAGGATTAGGATAGTCCTTGGCCAGTATCACATCGTATGCTGACTGTTGTTCTGTTGACATAAGATGTGGCTGATGGATGAACTCAGACGGCAAGTTTTTGAGCTCTGGTATCCAGTGCTTCACAAATTCTCCCTGAGCATCATATCGCTTGGCTTGCAAGATGATATTGAAGTATCGATTATCTCTTGGATCACTTCCCACACCAGAGACATAGTTCCAATTGCCCCAATTACTGCAAGGGTCATAATCTATCAGCAGTGACTCAAAGTACTCTGCTCCCATTTGCCAGTTGACATGCAAGTCATTCACCAGAAAGCTCGCTACATTCTGTCGGGCGCGATTGGACATGAAGCCTGTTGTATTCAATTCTCTCATGGCAGCATCGATAAATGGTATGCCCGTTCGCCCTTCAGACCATATTTTGAAGAGAGACATGTTATCAGTCAGTTCGACTCGCTCTTCTTGTTTTATGCCACCCTTTTGAAATATCGTATTGCCGTGCTTCTTGCCCATCAATCTGAAAAAATCTCTCCACAATAACTCAAAAAACAGATGGTATGTAGAGCTGTTTTTCTTCACTCGTTTCTCATAGTTTGCGAGCTCTTGATAGATCATCTTAGGAGATAGACATCCGTGAGCCAGATAAGGGCTAAACTTGCTGCTATAGTCCAGACCGACTAATCCATTGCGGGTCTCTTTATAGTTGGTGATACTCTCAGTATCCCAGAAGTAGTGCTTCAGTCGTTCCATCCCAGACTGGCAACCACCCTTGAGCAAGGTACGTTGTGATCTTTCGATATCTTCAGTACTGAAGCCCAATTCCTCGAGGGTGGGTGGTGCTGCGCCATATTCGTCGTAGTCACCTATTAATGTTAGGGTCTCAGGCACCGCTAGTGGTGGCCGAACTGGTACAATCTTTTCTACTTCCTTGCGAAACTGGGTAAACACATCTGGAGCATGAGTAATAGGAAAGGGTAAGTCGGCAGTATAATAGAGCATCTTACCCCGACTATATCTGACCTCCTGACCGATAGACCATAAGCTTTTCTCCAGTGCATCTTGCACCTTAAGTTCTTCATCAGTGCGTTCACGATTGCAAAACACCCACGAACTCTTCAGTTCTTTGGCCAACTCCAAGATGACTTCTTCGGGTTTGCCAAGTTTGATGATCAGGTCAGAGCCTCTATCCTGCAACTGCTTTCTTAAGTCCGTGATGGACTCGAGGATAAATTTGGCACGGTAAACATCTGTTTTTCTAAAACCATACTTAGTTTTGCCCTTGAATACTCGATCATCGAATACATAGATAGGGTAGACGGTTGCTCCTGAATCGCAAGCTTCGGTGAGTGCCTCATTGTCCTGTAGGCGAAGATCGTTTCTAAACCAGAGTATAACTTTTCTGTCAGACATAGTTTCGTACTATTAGAAAAACCCCAGTGCTTTCCTTGTGTTTAAAATATAAAATTAGTAAATGAGATTGTTTCGTCTATTACTATTGTTGGTATCGATCATAATTGTCTCTTGTGGACCGCCTAAAGACCCTGCCTATAAGGATCTATATGATGAGGTCATGGTCATACATGATGATGTCATGCCCAAAATGACCGATATTAACAGGGCAAAGAAAAAACTTAGAAAACTCAAAGATGGCTCTAACGATGAGCTAATTACCTTGCAAATAGAACAACTTGATGCGGCTGACGAAGCGATGATGTCTTGGATGCATGAATTTGATGCACCTGAATTATCCACTCTGGAAGAAAATCTCGATTATCTTAATAAAGAGAAAAGCAAAATTCAGCAGGTCAGTGACCAGATGTTACAGTCATTACAGGAAGCAGATTTGCTTATTAAAACCTATACACCATGATCAAGTATCTTCTGTTAATAATCTCAACACTGATCGTTTCGTGCCAAGGTAAAGAGTCGTCTGGGCCATTGCCATACATTGGGGATCGCACTGAGCTGGATGGCACTGTCCTCGAGCATGAGATAAGAGACTTCACATTCACGGATCAACTCGGAAGAACCGTTAGTAACCGAGATGTTGAAGGTAAGATCTACCTTACAGATTTCTTCTTCACTTCATGCCCGACAATCTGCCCTAAAGTTAAGAAGCAGATGCTTCGCATATACGATAAGGTACTCGACAACGATGATATAATCTTGGTATCCCATACGATCGATCCTAAGCGTGATACGCCAGAAGCGTTAAAACTCTATTCAGATAATATGGAGATCAATCATGACAAGTGGAGGTTCCTTACTGGAGACAAAGAAGAACTACTGGATATAGCTGATGATTACTTCGTAGCTGCATTCGAGGACCCAGATGCTCCAGGTGGTTTTGACCATAGTGGTAAAGTTATCCTACTTGATAAAGCCGGGAGAATCCGAAGCTTTGGTGATGGAACAAATCCCAAAGAGATCAATAAACTAATGAAAGACATTAATATCCTAATCAAAGAATATGAATAAGTTATACTTCAGCATACTAATTCTATTTATGGCAACGCTATCGTCGTATTGTCAAAATGACAAGTTTGTCCAAGGTCAACGTATCTATGAGGTCAACTGTGGTAACTGCCATATGGCAGATGGCAAAGGCATGGGTAAGATGTTTCCAGATATCACTCAGTCGGCATATCTCACTACACAGAAGTCTGAGCTGGTCTGTCTAATTGTCAATGGTAAGGAGGGGCAAGTCATGGAAACAGTCAATATGCCGGGCAACAAGGAGATCACACCTGTAGAGATCAATAACTTGATAAATTATCTGAACCATACTTGGGGAGATAAAAGTCTCTCAAAGCTCAATGAAGTGAAGGCGCAATTTGAAAACTGCAATGAATAGACCAACCGCAGCTATAATCAGAATATTCGCGTTTGATTTAGGAGCTAATTTTCTTGACATGTTTCCATGAATATTGTCATAATGACATCTACTTTAGACAGATCCATTCAATCCATACTTGAATCAGTCAATGCTTAATGTTTCAGGGCTTTCTCTTATGATGAAGTCACTAATTCATCCCTGATCAAACGCTAACATGTTCATGGGCTTGCTCCTAGGAATAGATTATTTGGAATTCTTAACTACGATCCAACCATAAGATTGTTGGATATCCTGTACTGACCTTAAGTACGCTATGCGTTATAAATTTTTTTGGAATCATATAACCCTTTCTGGCTGATCTTGTCATGCTTGTTTCTGTCATGACTGGATTTTATAGTCAATAGCGCCATTGCGGTTTAAGCAAATTATATCCCATTATTACTGAATAATTAGGAATTATAAACTAATATTATCATGTTTGATAAGTGATCATTACTCAATATGTCAATTAAATTGCATGAATAACCTAGATAAGTACAAGTATTTCTACGGCACATCATTAGTTACTCGCTTCGCAGCAGTAATATTGTTAATAGGATTCAGCACCTATCTCATTCTATTTACTTTGAAAAATAGAATTGAAGCTCAGAAGCTGCCATATGGTAGCTTCTGAGATGTTCACGGCGTTTTGATTTATCCCGAAATAAAGCTTTATTCAATTGCAATGAAAAAATTTCTACTGAGAGTACTGGCCGTCTTAATCATATTATTCGTGATTGGCGCTGTTTGGTTCAAATACAACTGGTACAAGATGCCAGGTATCATGGCCAGCATAAACAATCCAACAGCTAAAAATCAGCCTATCGTATGGCAAGATGGACCAGATGCGAGGACGTCAGACAAACCCAATGTGGTTGTCATTCTAGTTGATGATTTAGGATTTAATGAAATAAGCTCATATGGAGCAGGCATGAATGATGGTCGTGTGAAAACACCCAATATTGATCAACTAGCAGCGGATGGTGTACTATGCACTAATGGGTATTCTGCTACGGCTGTCTGTTCGCCATCGAGAGCAGCCTTGTTAACAGGACGATTTCCAACACGAGCGGGCTATGAATTTACGCCAACCGCTAAAGGAATGGGAAGGCTTATGGCAAAAATGACTGAAGATCACAAAGTTCCACCAATTTATAATGCCGAGATAGATAATCAACTCATACCTGCTGAAGAAATGGGTTTACCCGCTTCTGAAATCACCATTCCCGAAATGCTCAAACCCCAAGGCTATCATTCTGCGATGATTGGGAAATGGCATTTAGGAGCAGCTGACGCTTTTCAACCTAATAAACACGGCTTTGATGAAAGTCTTTGGATAGAAACGGGAAGTCTGTTCTTACCAGAAAATGACCCAAATGTGGTGAATGCCAAATTGCCTTTTGACCCAATAGATAAATTCCTTTGGGGAAATCTAGCGCACAATGTTCGATTTAACGATAGTGGTCGTTTCAATCCTGATGGTTTCTTAACTGATTACTTAACCAATGAAGCCGTCAAGGTCATTGAAAAAAATAAAAATCAACCGTTTTTCTTATACTTAGCTTATTGGGCAGTACACACTCCGCTTCAAGCTCTCAAATCAGATTATGAGAAACTCGATTTCATGCAAGATCATGCCGAACGAGTACAAGCAGCAATGGTGTTAGCCGTAGATAGAGGTGTAGGAAAAGTCCGTCAAGCCCTTAAAGAACATGGGATTGATGACAATACGATTATCATTTTCACTAGTGATAATGGTGCGCCGCACTATGTTGGTATGCCTGACTTGAACAAGCCTTATCGTGGGTGGAAATTGTCATATTTTGAAGGAGGTGTTCACCTTCCTTACATTGTCAGTTATCCAGACGGTATTGCAGGCGGGCAAACTTATGACGGACGAGTTTCGAGTTTGGACATTTTTGCAACTGTCGGCAATTTAGCAAGTGCAACGTTGCCAACGGATAGAAAAATTGATGGGACAAACATTCTTCCATTCCTTGCGGGGAAACAAGATGGCGAACCCGACCGACCTTTATTTTGTAAAAGCGGTACTTATTCCTATGTGATTAAAAATGGCTGGAAACTACAAGTGGATGAACTACAAAATAAAAAATGGCTTTTTGACCTAAATACTGACCCAACTGAACAAAATAATCTGGCAGATACAGCCACAGAAAAATTAGCTCAACTCTCGAAACTAAGATCTCAGCTATTGGCTGAACAAGCCGAACCAATTTGGAGGGGGGCATTGTCTACGCCTGTTCCAATGGACAAACATCTGAAGCAAGAATTTACTAAAGAAGATGATTATGCCTATTGGACTAATTAGAGCGGTAGACTGAGGTTTTGGTTAAACAGTGCACGAGAGTCAAAGTTCTTTTCCTTCATTTAAGAGTTGAGTGACGATTCAATGTGAAAACAAATTAACTGTGACGAATTAGTGAAGGATTTGCCCAGATTTTTGAAATCTCTTGATCATCATTTTAACCTGATATAACTAGAAGACTATTAACTTAACTGACCAAATATTAGCTCATAAGGAGCAGTTTGTGGATTTTATCAAAAAATTATCCATCGCAAACACCATTGGTGATGATGAATTTTTTAGAGTTTAGCAAAGACCTTAAGTAAGGTGAATTCAAAATTGAAGCCTCATGAGAAAATTTCGACCATAATTATTACTCGAGAGGTATGGAGCTTGGAGAATGGCTTGTTAACGCCTACACTGAAAGTTAAGCGCAACAAGATGAATGACCGATACCGAGATAGGATATTGGAATGGCATGAAGATCAAGATGTAATCATTTTCGAGTAAGCCATTAAAAAAATCTATACTGTATAAATAGGTGGAACAAAATCCCATACAACAGGACTTAAATCCTAATTTGATCAATTAATAACAGAATTATAAATTATAAGTAAACATATGAATTTCGAATATTCACAAAAATCTCTCGAACTCCAAGAAAGACTCCAGCAGTTCATGGATCGTCATGTCATTCCATTTGACCAGGATCGACAAGTCTATGTGCATAAGCCTGAAAACATCTGGAAAGACTATCCAAAACTGGAAGAATGGAAAGCAGCAGCTAAGGCGGCAGGTCTTTGGAATCTTTTTTTACCGAAGGGGTATGGTGAGTTAAGTCCTGGCTTGACCAATTTAGAATATGCGCCATTGGCAGAAATTATGGGACGATCGAGAGGTTCAGATGAAGTATTTAATTGCTCAGCTCCCGACACAGGCAATATGGAAGTATTCGCTAAGTATGGGACACCAGAGCAACAAGACAGATGGTTGACCCCCTTAATGAATGGTGAGATTCGTTCGGCGTTTCTCATGACAGAACCCGATGTTGCCTCCTCAGATGCCACCAACATTGAGACTTCTATCGACCGTGACGGAGATGAATATGTGATCAACGGACGGAAGTGGTGGTCGTCGGGGGCAATGAATCCTAATTGCAAGGTCTTTATCCTGATGGGCAAAACAGACCCAACGGCACCTCGACATTCTCAGCAGAGCATGATTATCATACCTCGTGATACACCGGGTGTAGAGATCGTTAGGCCGTTATCTGTATATGGCAGTTGGGATTCCCCAGAGGGGCATGCAGAGATACGGCTGAACAATGTGCGAGTGCCAGCATCTAATCTGTTACTTGGCGAAGGTCGAGGATTTGAGATCGCTCAAGGTCGCCTCGGGCCAGGTCGTGTACATCATTGCATGCGCTTGATAGGTGCCGCACAGGCAGCCTTAGATCTGATGTGTAAGCGAGTCGCACAACGAGAGGCTTTCGGACGAAAAATTAAGGACTTCAGCAGTATTAGACAGCACATCGCCAAGTCCGCTTGTGAAATTGAACAAGCTCGATTACTCACACTGTCGTGTGCTGATAAGATCGATAAGCATGGTGCCAAAGGAGCAAAACACCTGATTGCCATGATTAAGATTGTAGTGCCTCAGATGACCTGTGATGTAGTCGATCGGGCTATACAAGCACATGGTGGCATGGGAGTATGTCAGGATACACTGTTACCTTCATATTGGACTTACGGCCGCATAGTCCGTATTGCTGATGGACCTGATGAAGTACATATGTATCAGTTAGGAAGAAATCTGGTGAAAGAGTCTATGATAAAAGAATGAGAGCAAGTGTCGAGTTCAAAAGGATGATGTGAAGATAGAGAGCTAGTGTTAAGTGCAAATGAAAAAAAAAGAAGTTCCGGTTCGAGATAAAGAATTAAGGGCGAACTGAATTTAAAATTACAACTATGGAATTTAAGGATAAAATAGTGCTGGTCACTGGTGCAGCATCAGGAATCGGCAAGGCTGCTTCAATAGCTTTAGCAGCTCAAGGAGCTCATGTGGTCGCTGTAGATGTGAATACCGAAGGGGGAGAACAGACAGTGGAAGAAATCAGAAATGCCGGCCACCTGGGAGATTTTATAAAAACAAATGTTGCAGCATATGACGAAGTCAGAAAGCTTATAAAAGAAATTAAAATCAAATTTGGCAGGTTAGATATTGCAATCAACAATGCGGGTATCGCTGGGGCGAATGCCAGAACGGTAGACTATCCAGTAGAATCATGGGACAAGGTAATGGCGGTCAATGCGTCCAGTGTGTTCTATTGTATGAAAGAGCAGATACCCGTAATGGTAGAGCAAGGTGGTGGAGCTATAGTTAATACAGCTTCAATAGCAGGTCTACAGGGACTTCCGAATAGCCTGGCTTATGTAGCTAGCAAGCATGCTGTAGTTGGAATGACTAAAACTGCTGCCATGGAATATGCTCGACATCATGTACGAATCAATGCGATCTGCCCAGTGTTCACCGTTACGCCATTATTCGATCCTGTTGCTATTGAAAAAGTGGCCAAAGGGATACCAGATAAATTGAAAGCCAATGTCCCAATGAAACGATTTGCAAGAGTAGAAGAGCAAGTAGATGCCATCATGTGGTTGTGTTCAGACAGATCAAGTTTCGTTACAGGTCATGCCTTGCCAGTAGATGGCGGGCTGACGGCGTAGAATGACAATTGAATGAATCAACTGTGAACAGAGAAAATCAAGAAGTTCGTGATAACAAGTCAAATGAAAAATCAACCAAAAGTCTTAAAAGATTGGCATAAAGTGATGTCTACTGGTGACGCACAACTATTGAGCAAATTACTAGCAGATGATGTCGTTTTTCACTCGCCTGTAGTTCATACTCCACAAAAAGGCAAGAAAATAACGATGGCTTATTTATTGGCTGCAAGCCAAGTCCTTGGTGGAGATGGTTTTGAGTATGTCCGTGAAATCTTAGGAGAAAAAAACTTTGTATTAGAATTTAATAAAGAAATTGATGGAATATTAATCAATGGAGTTGATATAGTCACATTCAATAAGTCTGATCAAATCACAGATTTTAAAGTAATGGTTCGACCTTTGAAGGCTATTAATATGATCCATCATAAGATGGGCGAGATGTTGATGAAGATGAAAGATAAAGCATGATCCAGTTATTCATATCCAATCCACAGATTATGATCATAATTAATGAACAGTCTCGTGATTATTGCTTTAAATAATTGATTGCTGCCGGATTGTAGCTTGGCAAAATGTCATAAGTGCTATTACAGCTGCTGAAATTGGCTCAACATTTGGAGGAGAAAAGTGATAGTAGAAAACGAGAACGCGGTTCATAAGCCTGAGAAGCCTGTATGTGCAGCTATACTTGTACGCTTGATTTCAAGTACAAGATAACGTACGCTAATTAATCATTGATTTATAATAGTATGGCGACCATAGAAGTACAAATGCCTAAAATGGGCGAGAGCATCATAGAAGCAACTATAATCCAATGGTCGAAAAATGTCGGAGATAATATAGAATATGAAGAGACCTTGCTGGAAATAGCTACTGACAAAGTCGATTCTGAAATCCCTGCACCGACAAGTGGAGTATTAGTAAAAACTTTTTTTGAAGCAGACGAGGTAGTGGCTGTTGGAACTGTCATTGCGTTAATTGAGACTGAATCGGGCGAAGATACTGATACACTTCAAGAAGAGCCTGCTGCTCCCCCTAACGCAACAACCAGTGAGCAAGAGCTTCATACCAGAATTGCTGATGGTTCATCACAAGTAGATATAGAACAGGCAGCACGTCCGAGTGTCAGCAAGCAATTTTATTCGCCATTGGTAAGGAGTATCGCTGCCAAAGAAAATGTGGACCTCGCCGCATTGAATAAAATAAGTGGTACTGGACATGATAGCAGAGTGACTAAAAAAGACCTACTTGATTATGTTGATAATCGAGACAACTCCGCTCTCACATCAGCTTCTACCCATAGTATAGGAGCACCACAAACTAAGGCTTCACAAGGATATGTATCTAACCCAATCTCCTCAACAACCACCTCGGTAAGTGGAGAAATAGAAATCATAGAAATGGATCGCACTCGTCGATTGATTGCAGAGCACATGGTCCGATCCAAACAAACTTCTCCACATGTCACGTCATTTATAGAAGTGGATGTGACCAATATAGTGGATTGGCGCAATCAGGTGAAACATTCATTCAAGGAAAATCACCAAGAGAATATTACCTATACTCCGATATTTATCGAGGCAGTAGCCAAGGCTATTCAAGACTTTCCACTGATCAATGTTTCTGTAGATGGCACTAAGATCATCGTTAAGAAGACGATCAATATAGGTATGGCAACAGCATTACCATCGGGAAACCTTATTGTGCCGGTCATCAAGGATGCCGCACACCTGAGTTTATTTGGTTTAATCAAGAAAGTGAATGATCTTGCTCAGAGAGCACGAGCAAATCAGTTGAAACCTGGTGATATTCAAGGGGGTACTTTTACACTTACCAATGTAGGTACATTTGGCAATGTGATGGGCACGCCGATTATTAATCAGCCTCAAGTGGCTATTCTATCTGTTGGAGCAATACGGAAAAAACCTGCTATTTTGGAAACAGAATATGGAGATGTCATCGCAATCAGACAGATGATGTTTTTGAGTTTGTCCTATGATCACCGAGTAGTGGACGGTATGTTGGGTGGATCTTTTCTGCGAAAAGTAAGAGACTATCTTGAAGCATTTAGTTCTACACGAACCATTTGATAGCTCATATGTCTTATAAAATTGAATATTTCCAGCACATAAATTTCATATAAAACTTATTGTTCAGTCGTTACCTAATCAATTGCAATTATCATGTCAACAACGCATTCAGAAACCATAAAAAGAAGTTCCAAAACAGATCAGTTCGAAGCACCTGATTACTATGTTTTGGATGAATTATTAACGGAGGAACACCTGTTGATTCGATCGTCAGTACGAGCTTGGGTCAAGAAAGAAGTCACTCCTATTATTGAATCCTACACCGAAAACGCAGAATGCCCACTCTACCTGTACAAACAAATGGGCGAATTGGGTGCGCTCGGTCCGAGCCTGCCAGAGAAATATGGATGTGGAGGAATGGATGAAATTACTTATGGCATCATCATGCAGGAGTTGGAACGAGGAGATAGTGGCATACGTTCTATGGCGTCTGTACAGGGATCGTTAGTGATGTATCCCATCTATCGTTTTGGCTCGGAAGAGCAGAAACAAAAATATCTACCGAGGTTGGCCAAAGGAGAAATAATAGGATGCTTCGGTCTGACAGAACCCAATCATGGTTCTGATCCCAGTAGTATGATTACCAATTTTAAAGAAGACGGCGATGACTATATATTAAATGGTGCAAAAATGTGGATCACTAATTCGCCAGTTGCTGATATAGCTATAGTCTGGGCTAAAAGTCCTGAGGGGATCATCAGAGGGTTCATTGTAGAACGGGGTATGAAAGGATTTACAGCGCCAGAGATAAAGGGCAAATGGTCCTTACGGGCGTCCATCACTGGAGAAATTGTGTTGGAGGATGTGAGAGTACCTAAAGAAAATATGTTGCCGGAGGTACAGGGACTAAAAGGCCCCTTGTCTTGTCTGTCCAAAGCGAGGTACGGCATCTCATGGGGAGCAATCGGGGCGGCGATGGATTGTTATGATGCAGCATTACGCTATTCTAAAGAGCGCACTCAGTTTGGCAAGCCACTGGGTCAATTTCAGTTGACTCAGAAAAAACTGGCTGAGATGATTACTGAAATCACCAAGGCACAATTACTTGCTTGGCGACTGGGCAGTTTAGCAAACAATGGTAAGGCGACTCCCTCTCAGATTTCTATGGCTAAGAGAAATAATGTATGGATGGCTTTGCAGATTGCCAGAGAGGCGAGACAAATACATGGCGGCATGGGCATTACCAATGAATACCCAATGATGCGTCATATGTGCAACCTAGAAACGGTACTTACCTATGAAGGGACTCATGACATCCATCTATTAATTACAGGAATGGATGTAACTGGGTTAAATGCTTTCAAATGATCACGCTACACTATCAGGAGGATTTTTTGATTTTATTTCCCTATTGATGGTCCAACTAACTATTATAATATGGCAAAAGTAGAACCGTACATTATACCCTTCAAAAAAAAGAGATTATCTAAAAAGAAACTCATAGAACTCTATGAAGGTATCTTGCTCCCAAGGATGATTGAGGAGAAGATGTTGCTCCTTTTGCGTCAGGGTAAAATAAGTAAATGGTTCTCAGGAATTGGTCAAGAGGCTATTGCTGTAGGTGTTGGGATGGCATTGGAGCATGATGAGATCATCTTCCCAATGCACCGCAATTTGGGCATATTTACGAGCAGAAATATCCCATTAAATCGCCTATTTGGACAGTGGCAAGGCAAGCTATCTGGCTTTACCAAGGGTCGAGATCGATCTTTTCACTTTGGCACCTTAGAGTATGCCACCGTAGGGATGATTTCACACTTGGGACCGCAGTTGTCACTCGCAGCGGGAGTTGCATTAGCACATAAATTAAAAAAAGAAAACAAAGTAAGTCTGGCTTTTACGGGCGAGGGAGGTACGAGCGAAGGAGAGTTTCATGAGGCCCTAAATGTCGCCGCCGTTTGGCAATTGCCTGTTATATTTCTAGTGGAGAATAACGGATATGGATTGTCAACGCCTACTAAAGAGCAATACCATTGTGAGCATATCGCGGATAAAGGTGTAGGCTATGGAATGCGATCGCTACGGATCGATGGTAACAATATTTTGGAAGTGTATCAGACGCTAACTACCCTAGCCAAAGAGTTAAGAGCTCACCCTGAACCAGTATTATTAGAGTGTGTCACTTTTAGACAAAGAGGGCATGAGGAGGCTAGTGGTGTTAAATACGTACCTGAGGATCTCATGAACTATTGGAAAGAAAGAGACCCTCTCACCAATTATGAGCAGTTTTTACTAACTGAGGGCGTCATTGATGACAAGTATATAGAAAAAGCAAAAGTTAAGATTAAGACAGAGATCCAATCAGCAATTGACCTTGCCTTCAATGAGGAGTTTCCAGTTGCAGATACGACTGCTGAATACGCAGATATTTATCAAGCTCATGATACTGCGGCTATTGCTCCAACAACAGACGAAACAACAGAGCTGCGATTCATTGATTCGATCACAGATGCCCTCGATATAGCGATGGAGCGTTATGATGATTTGGTATTAATGGGTCAGGACATTGCTGACTACGGAGGCGTATTCAAAATCACCAATGGGTTCTTAGAAAAATATGGAGCTGGGCGTGTCCGCAATACACCTATCTGTGAGAGTGCAATTGTTGGTGTAGGATTAGGATTGAGCCTCAAGGGGATGAAGTCTATGGTAGAAATGCAGTTCGCTGATTTTGTCAGTTGTGGCTTCAATCAGATCGTCAATAACTTGGCAAAAATACATTATCGCTGGGGTGCCAATGCTGATGTGGTGATACGTATGCCGTGCGGCGGAAGTGTAGGGGCAGGTCCGTTTCATTCGCAAACTAATGAAGCTTGGTTTTTTAAGACGCCTGGATTGAAAATAGTCTACCCTTCTAATCCAGCAGACGCCAAAGGCCTTCTTCTGGCTAGCTTCGCAGACCCAAACCCCGTCTTATTTTTTGAGCACAAAGCGCTCTACCGTAGTATGACTGATGTCGTACCAACTGGTTATTATACCACCGAAATAGGCAAGGCGAACATCGTGGTTGAAGGCAATCAAGCTTCTATAATCACTTATGGCTTAGGAGTGAAATGGGCTAAAGAAGTTGTAGAAAAATTGAACGTATCTGTCGATATCATCGACTTGCGTAGCCTTGCTCCATTGGATTACAGTGCTATTGACGAGACGATTCAGAAAACTAACCGAGTATTAATCTTGCACGAGGATACTTTAGTCGGTGGCGTGGGCGCAGAATTATCAGCCTATATATCCGAAAATCTCTTTAAGTACCTAGATGCTCCTGTCACTCGTGTAGCGAGTCTAGATACACCTATACCTTTTACTAAGTCCTTAGAAAATCAATTTTTGCCTATTGAGCGGCTGGAAGTCGCATTGCAACAATTGATCAACTACTAAAAAATTCAATGAAGCAAGCACAAAGCTAACAATTGGATCAATCGCTCTTCTTCTTCTTCTTTCATTGTGCATTGAAGAACCTGTGGTACTTGTACTACTCCGGTGATCGAAGGAGCTATAGATCATCGAGATGCCGTGTTAAGTGAAGAAGAAAAAATGGCAGGTGAAAACATGTGTGTCTGTGTTTCTCGAGCGAAGGATAGAAGAATTGTTTTGGATTTATAAACAAGCCTGGTATGGAAATTTTAATTAGGACATAAGAGCTTTAACCTGTACTCAGAGCTGCTTTGATACGATTATCTTTAATCAATGAAGTATAGTTTTCTGATCGTATTCTTTTTTTCATTGTTTTTTACTTTTTACAGTTGCTTTGAGTGGGGCCCAAGAGCCTTTAAAAAATTTCCTGTAGAAACGGCATTAGACAAAACATATCAATATGACGGTAAGGTCCTCATCATTGGGGCAGGAGCATCAGGATTGGCAGCGGCAAAAATATTGGAACGTAATCGCATCGATTATAAAATATTAGAGGCAACTAACCGATATGGCGGTAGACTTAAGAAGGATACAACACTGGCTGACTTCCCTATTGACATAGGTGCAGAATGGATTCATAATAAGCCTGCTATACTAAATAGGTTAAAAGGTAAAAAAGGAGATGACGTGGATGAGGTGTTAATTCCTTATCACTTAGATAGTGCTGTTAATTGGGATGGGAAGCAATTGGAGAAAATGGCTAAGCAAGATTTGGATGAGTATTATAATTTCTTCCCAGAGCAAAAATTCAAACGATCCACTTGGTATGATTTTGTCAACGATAACTTTGCCCAAGAGGTTAAGGATAATATACTCTTCAATACTCCAGTCACAGAAATTAATTATGAAGGTGAGCAAGTAGAGGTTACTACAAAAAATGGAGAGACATATACAGCTGACAAAGTCCTGCTCACTGTGTCTTTGGGAGTGTTGAAATCAAGGGCTATTGCCTTCGTGCCAGATCTAAGTAGTAAGAAAAAAGAAACGATAAATGCAATCAGTTTTAAACCAGGATTTAAACTGCTGATGAAATTTTCAAAGAAGTTCTATCCAGATGTTATCAATATGACTGAGACTGGTGGTGATGTAACCTATTATGATGTTGCATTTAAAAAAGAAGCGAGCAGTCATATTCTTGGGGCACTTGTATTAGGAGAATATGCAGAGAGTTACTATGACTTACCTGCCTACGACGAGATTGTATCAGCTATTTTAAAAGAGTTGGACGTAATATTTCAAGGGAGTGCTTCTAAGTACTATACAGGGAATTATATCCTTGAAAATTGGGGGCAGCATGAATACACCTTAGGTACTTGGGTAAATGCGGCAACAGATAAAAATTTAAATGTAAAAGTCTTGAATCAACCGCTTCAGGATAAGGTTTACTTTGCTGGTGAGGCATATGATAGACATAAACAACTGGGTGTCCCAGGGGCGTTGTTATCGGGATATGATGGAATTGATTTGTTGTTGACAGATGAAGATTAATCTGCAGTTGCTAGCTCATCTGTGGCTTCACCAGATACTTCTTACCACTACCGGCCTTAACATATTCTAATATATGATCTGGCTCACACATTTCGTCTAGAGATATTGATTTGTGAAAGTCGCTTTTGAAGGTAGTGTCAATTTCGTCGGCAACTCTTTTTTGCATGGCCATAAATCCTTCCATACCTATCTTCTGGATAATAGGAGTCACTAACCAGCCACTTATGCTCCAATACAAACCAAATGTTCTACTGAATGTGGTTGGCGCTTGGTTCAGACTGCCGTAGATATACACCTGCTTAAGGGTAGTAGTGCCATATACGCTGTAACTATCGGCTTTGCTGGCCAGGGATTTTTCCATAGCTTCTAATATCTGTCCTGCCATATCTCCTCCGCCAATACATTCAAAGGCCAAGGTGGCTTCAGTCTCACTGATTGCATCTATAAGCTGACTTTTAAAGTTGTCATCACTAGAGTTGAGTACATATTCTCCACCGATTGATTTTAGAGGGTCTACTTGTTCTTGTCTTCGGACTATATTGATAAGAGGTATGCCATCTGCTTTACAAACCTTGAGAAGCATTTGACCTAGGTTAGATGCTGCAGCAGTGTTGATGATTGCTTTATGATTTTCCATCTTCATGGTAGCGACCATACCTAGTGCTGTATATGGATTTACACAGCTCGCAGCGGCTTGCTCTGGAGTAGTACCTTCATTCATGACCATGCATGATAGACCTGGTACACATCGATATTTTGAGAAACAGTTAGCTCCAAATAATGAGACCACCTTGCCTATAAGATGTTGCATATCACTTCCTGCGTTTACAACAATCCCAGATCCCTCGTTACCACTCGGGAGTGCTTTGTCCCATCTTCCTTTCATATGATTTACGATGGTTGATGGATATTGTATAGTTTTTGGATTAGCTGTGGTGCCTATAAGATCAGTGGTAATCATATTTGATAATCCAAAGAGCACACCGACATCTGAGGGGTTTATAGGTGCAGCATGTATTTCCACTACCACTTCGTGAGCTGCAGGTTTTGGCATCGGAGTATCTATTACCTCAAGTGATAATGTACCTTCTTTGCTTAGCGTTGATCTTATTTCTCTATTCATGACCTAATCTGTTCTATATGGTATAATTTCTGTTGGATATCAGCAGTTTGTAGCGATTGCGGAATTTTGGCACGTGTATATTGCTGAGAGCAGCTTTAAATTCCAAATTAATATTTTCCAGGTACTTTAGATTGCTTAGCTCCAGTATAAACATAGCTAGTAGTTTGAATATTCTGATAGTGATATCAACCTAGTCCGAGCAGATTTACTTGATTAATAACCTTAAACTTGCCCGAATACTTTAGCCAACAACCAACATCTCTTCCTTCACCAACTGAGGAATCCGTTTTTTCACATTGTGATATAATGGTTGACCTTTTTCGGTCAGGTAAGGATAGTGATATTCCCAGATCGCCATCATGATCTCCTCCATCCCAACTTTTTCTTTTCCGAGTACTTCACGTTCGATTAACCAGGAGTTTAAGATGCCCCAGACATTTTTTGCGAAGAAATGAAAACTACCATCATGTAGTTCTGGTTGCAACAAACCCTTTCCAACCGCAAGGTACATTCCATTCTTGCTGAAGTTAATAACTTGGTTCATTAATTGCTCGTAGACATCTTTTGCCTCAGGAACGAGGTTGGTTATATCCAATATATCTCGGTAAAAAAAACGATGGCCGATCTGAAATCGTAAGTAATTCTTAATCACCCCCAAGTAGTCCTCTGATTCTAAAGATTGCATATTGGATGCACGCATTTCTGTTGTTGCCTCTTGAAGCATCTCCAAAACCGCACTCATCAAATCCTTCTTGGTGCCGTAATGATAGGAGAGATTGCCAGGACTTATACCCGTATTTTCAGCGATATCCTGAAGCCGAACATTGTTTACTCCCCTCGTATTGAAGAGTATACGTGCACTTTCCAAAATCTTCTTGGGCGTCTTCTTCATCTACATGACAACTTTAAGTTAAAGATATAAAATATAGACCTAAAATAATTCAATATTATAGGTTTTAAATCCTAAATTAGCATTATCTAACAGAATATAGATACGTATGTCAAAGATCCTTAAGAAGTTGGCCTCAAAGGCTATTTCATCACCTATCACAATTGATTTTGAAAAGGGTGGTGTGCGAAAAGTAGAAGAAGTTACCCCATATCCTAAAGAAGTATTTTGGGATGAATCAGTAACCATTTACCAAGCATCTACAGAAGTAGAATACGTTAGAACGCCTGATGAACATTTTGAAGACTTAGATGGCTATGATTTTAATCCTAACTACCTAGAGATTGATGGACTAAGGATGCATTATGTCGACGAAGGACCAAGAGATGGTCAGGTGATCTTAATGTTGCACGGGCAGCCAGTATGGTCATATCTATACCGTAAGATGATTAAAGCATTAGTGCCCAAAGGTTATCGATGCATCGCTCCTGACATGATTGGAATGGGCAGATCTGATAAACCTATAAAAGAGTCTTTTCACACCTACGACCGACACTGCGAAATCATGTTGTCTTTTATACGTGAATTAGGGTTGCAGAACATCACAGCTTTTGTACAAGACTGGGGCAGTTTGATCGGCACAAGGCTTGTTGGAGAAAATCCTGATCTATTTGCACGTCTTATTTTAGCAAATGGTGATCTGCCATTAATTACAGAAGAAACAAACCCCTTCTATATACCCAATCCAGTTGTCGTCAATCCTAAGATTAAGGGGTTTAAAGACATCGCCAAATATTGGCTAAAAGGATTGCCGGATATGTTTCAGGCTTGGATTTTATTTTGTCTTGAAAATACCAAGAACTTTATTGGGCCAGTGATGCAGCAATCGACTGCGATTACACTAACGGATAAGGAAATGTCGGCTTATGACGCCCCTTTTCCTTCATTTATATACATGGCAGGTCCACGCACCTTACCATCGATGAATGTGGGTTTAGTAGGACAACAATTGCCAGCATGGGAAAGTCTAAAGAAATTTGAAAAACCCTTTATCTCATTTATTGGATTAAAAGATACTCTGCTTGGCAGACCACAAATTCAGGAGAAATGGATTTCCAAAGTCCCTGGAGCAAAAGGCCAAGATCACGAACAGTTTGAAAATGCCAATCACTTTATTCAAGATGATATAGGGGAGATAATGGCAGATCGGACACACAAGTTTATTGTTAAGAATCCACTGTAGAGTGCAAGGGTTAAGTGGACGAAACAAGTGCAAGTTTTAAGTTTAAGAGACAAGACCAAGTAGCAAGTGCAAGAAACAAGAGTTAGTTAAGATCTATGAAAATCAATTGGGATGATAAGCAAGAGATATGACCTGGAAGATCGAATAGTCGAATTTGCAGGAAATATTGTGTTTTTCTGTAAAGACCTCCCAAATGATAGAACTGGAGATTATTATGGTAATCAACTCTTACGATCAGCAGGGAGTGAAGCCTTAAATTGGAGAAGCCCAAGGAACGAGTACTCAGAAAGACAATATTTACTAACTATCTCTATCACTGAAGGAACTAAAAGAATCCGGAGTGAACCTAAGAATATTGAACAAAGTGGATTATAGTGATAGATCTAAACGTGAGTTTCTATTTGTATGAAGCAGAGTAATTGATAAAAATAATAGCAACAATTATAAAGAATAAAAAAACTTAGAAAAGTGCAAGATCAAGAATCATACTCAAGAGCGAAAAAAGCCTTGAACTACACTTGAAATTGGACACTTGAACTTGACATTTGAACTTGAACTTTCTCAATGACACCTATCATTATCTGGACATTCGCTTTTATCCTATATGCCATCTTCTGGCTATGGTATGTCGGTTTTAGAAAGCCACTTTCCAAAGAAGAAATAGAGAAGTATTTAGGGCAGCTCGCCGAATATGATAACAACAGCTCAGAAGGGATATCTGACTTGCGAACGTTTTTAGAAAACGATACAGGTAAGAGTTTCGTAATGGTCAATAGTATCCTGTTAAAAGAGACACCAGATCTGGTGGAAGGTGTGCAGGAAGGTGACAGCTCGTTGAAGACACTGATTACCTATCATAAGTCATTCATGAAGGCTATGTTCAAGAGAGCTGGGGTCGGTATATTTCAAGGTAGGGTAGCTGGCACTTCTGTCGATGTCATTGGTATTAACAATGCTGAACAATGGGGCATCTCGGGCATTAATCGTTTTCGAAGTAGGAGAGATTTTATGGAGATTCTGATCACCCCTGAATTTCATGAAAAGCATGAATTCAAATTTGCAGCTCTCAGCAAGAGCATCGCTTATCCAGTCGATCCATGGTTTCAGTTGGGAGGACTGACCGTCGTTGTTGGACTTGCCTTAGCATTAATCGCAGCTACGACTCATATATTAATATTGTAAACTAATTGTAACTGAATTATGCGGCATAAAGTACTTCCTGAAATTGTAGACAACAACTATCGAGGTCATAAGATAGCTTTATGGTTTTTTTACTTGATTACAGTGGTGACCATAGTCAGAAGCTGCATTCATATATTTAAGGATGACGGCGGAGCACATAGTATAGCTACGATTCCATTAGACACATATACAGAAGGAGGGGCCAAGGCTGTCATTTTCATTTTTGCCTATTGGGGATTAAGTCAATTGATGTTCGGACTACTGCAAGGGATAGTAGCCTTGAAATATCGAAGTTTGATACCGCT
>CAZAXY010000048.1:0-25361 GCA_964489125.1 uncultured Saprospiraceae bacterium | reverse complement strand
GCCACAAATCGATTTTTAAACGAGTATTTTTAATTGCTTATTTGATCTTCTGGTTGTCTCGGTACTGCTCTTGGATGTTTTTATACCGACTGAGCTCCGCCTTGACGGCATCTAAAGGAGCTGCCAATTGTGGAACTTTAATGCCACTCCAAAACTCCTCGTCATAATTGAATTTTATCTCTCTCAAGTTCTTGCCTCTCGGTACTTTCTTTCCTCCCTTGGTGAAATTTTTCTTTGGTCCTAACTTGACTTCCTGAACGATTAGTTTCCTGCTGACGAAGTCAGACTGTGTGTTTCCCATGAAGTCAAATCCTCTATCAAGTGAAATAAGAAAAGGCACATAGATTTCACCAATCTTTCTAAAGCGTATCTCACTATAATGTTGAAAACCAGGTCCATCATCCTTCTCCATTTCCGATCGCAAGAGTTCTGAAGGTTGAGTGATAATTTGCCTCAAGCTGTAATCAGATAAATTGATCACAAAGGTTGAGCTTATTAAGTAATCTCTCTGGTTTCCTGTGATTGTGTCATTTTTGAAATGCATAGGAAATTCATCAAAACCAAGACTTACTAAGGTATCGATTCCGTCAATGCTATAGCCCTTATTATAAATTTTCACCCATGACGTGGTGTCACTTTTTAGTGATTGTATATTGTTTGAAAAATCTTCGAGTGTTTGATTTTTTGAGAAGCTCACATACCCTAAAGCCTTATTATAAAGCATGTTTTTTCTAAGCACATTTTGGATGGTCATCTCCGAAAATTTCCTATACTGATTGATCAGAAGATGCCTATTGTCGTCAGTTCTTCTTAGCTGTTGTACTTTGATCTTATGTGGTGCGTATAAATATTCATAATCACCATCGGTCCTAGCAATTTTGTTTTTCTTGATGTAACTCTGGTTTTCTATAGTCATATAAGCCTCAAGCATATGACCATATTCTTCGTTGGCGATACTATACTCCTGATAATAGCATTCTAACTGATGATCTGAGGTGGGGTAATTATTAGGTATCTCTTTGATAACATTATCGAGAATCTCATAAAGCGCATCCTCTGATAAGATCGTCAGATTAGCAAGCTCATGAGATTTTTCTTTTAAGTAAATCTGATTGTTGATGGGCAGTAAGGTATTTATGGGTATTCGTTTGGTCTCATGGATCATCGAGCTGATGATTAAGGTATCATCTGCCGTCGACTTCACTTCGAATGATCCATCATTAAGCGATACAGCACCACGATGCTCATACTTGGCAAAAAAGATATGTACAAAAGGAGCAGCACTGCTGTCTGCCGAGTCGAGTATCTGACCCTTGTAGGTGTTGAAGTCTTGCCCAACCAAGTTCATGACAACGGACAAGATCGACAATAGAAGGGTGATGCGTCTCATTCAAAAGTATTTGAGGCTCAATAAAATGCCAATGGAAATTCAAAATATGGATCTAACTCTTCCTCATCATAAAGTACGATGTAATTGACCATTGCATGCCCTTCCTTATAAAGACAGAGTAATCTACCCTTTGGATATTCCGAATATTCTAGTTTGGGCGTAAAATCTGCGAATAGGCCCCAATCTGCCTGATATCGTTCTTTAACCCAATCATGATTCATCTGGCTGATCTTTATGTCAGATTCAGTATCATTAGTAGAAATATGAGCAATAGCCCTCATCAACTCTATATGAGGATGCTGGCTGTACATCTTACTAGCCTCTTGAATAATTAGCCTGATCTCCAAACCCTCTTCATCTCTTAGGACCGCGTCATAGTCCATGAAGTCATCTGATCTGATATGAGTCATATGTATCCATCGTTCTACTGGTTGAAAAAAGTCAATCTGATGGTAAGCCAATTTCTTTGTAAATGACTTGGTATAGATCATATTGTCCTGAGAGCTGCCAATAGTAAGAACAGAGAAAACCACTATGAAAATTGTGATGTACTTATTGATCATCATTGTTTAAAGATATCTCAATTAGGGCATAGCATCAATGGCTGTGAATAATGGCTTGTTATTTCATCAGATTGCGAGCCTTTGCCACTTCAGTAACTGGAAACTTGCAGGATTTATTCTGACAGACATAGATCTTGGTTTCATCGGGAACATATTTGTATTTGAGGAGTGGGAGGTTATTCTCCTGAGTATCACCGAGGAAGATGGTATTGCCAGTATAGTCTGTCATTAACTGATGTGTCATACTGAGCGCATCTCTACCCATTACCACTACTTCATATGGTGGATAGCTTAAGTCAAATACAAGTTGTAACCAATTACTGTAAAAGTTTGGCTCCTCTGTGGCGGTAATCTGTGGCATCATATTGCGTAACATCTGTTCCGCCTTTGCCTGATAATCTTTGTTGTAGTAGATCTCTCCGAGTGTGTTCAGATTGCGGGCCATGATGCTATTAGATGCGGGAATTTCTTTATCGACTAGCTCGACTATAGGTGCCACGAGAGTAGCATCTAAGTCACTGGTATAGTTAAACATACCATTCTGTTCATTGAAGAAGTGTGATATAGTATAATCAGTCATATCCTTGGAGAGTGTAAGCCAGCTCTCATCAAGAGTCACTTGATAGAGACTTATCATAGCTTGAATCATGTTGGCATAATCATCTAAGAAAGCATTGATTTTGGAGCTGCCGTCTTTATAATTTCTGTTGAGTCTGCCATCAGTGGACATCTGATTATTAAGGATAAAGTGCGTGTTGACGATTGCTTCATCCAGATATGATTCTTCACCCATCGCTCTATAGGCGTCGATATACCCTTTGATCATCAATGCGTTCCACGAGGTCAAAATCTTATCATCGAGGCCAGGTCTAACCCGATTTGCACGATAGGAGAGTAGTTGGTCTTTAATATCGGGTAGTAGATTGTGCAGTTCATCTTCGGACATGTCATATTTCTCAGCAACTAAGGTCGTCGATAGTGATGTATGCAAGATGCTGTTTCCATGTTCCCAGTTACCATTGGTACTCACTGTATATAAGTCCTTGATCATAGCGATATGCGGATTGTCATTGAGCGCCTCCTCGATCTCATCATTGGTCCATACATAAAACTTCCCTTCTTCTCCTTCGCTATCAGCATCAAGGGAGGAGTAGAATCCTCCTTGTGGCGCACGCATCTCTCGGTTTATATATGATAGTGTTTCAGTTACTATACGTTTGTATTTTGAGTTTTGGGTTTTTTGATAAGCTTGAGCATATAGTGATACCAATTGTGAGTTGTCATAGAGCATCTTTTCAAAGTGTGGCACCTTCCAGATACCATCTACCGAGTATCGTGCAAACCCGCCACCGATCTGATCATAGATACCACCGTCGGCCATATTATCAAGGGTAGTTGTCACCGCTGCTAAGGCTTCGGGATCCCCAGATCTATCCGCATACTTGAGTAAATACTCCCAGTTATTGGGCATCGGAAATTTGGGCTCGCCCTTGCGGCCACCTTTGTCCATATCCACATTTGCTATAAACAGCCGACTAATATCTGAAACGAGCTCTGGCGTATATTCTTGCTGGGTCTCGACTAACTCTATAGCATCAAAACTGCTAATCCCAGAGGTGAGCTGATTCGCCGAGTCTTCTAATTTATCTATCTCATTTTCCTTGAGATCAACGAATCTGTTTAGAATGTCTATCCACTGATTTTTTGGAAAGTAAGTCCCTGCCCAGATGGGTCTTCCATCGGGCATGGCAAAAGCATTCAGAGGCCAGCCCCCACTCCCAGTGATGAGCTGGGCGGCAGACATGTATACATCATCGACATCAGGTCTTTCTTCTCGATCCACTTTGATCGGGACGAAGTGCTCGTTCATGATAGTCGCGACAAGACTATCCTCAAAACTCTCATGCTCCATCACATGGCACCAATGGCAAGCAGAATATCCTATGCTTATGATCAATAACTTGTTCTCTCGCTTTGCCTTTGTAAGGGCTTCATCATTCCAAGCATGCCAATCGACAGGATTATAAGCATGTTGCAATAGATATGGGCTGTTCTCGTGGATTAGAGCATTGGGTGCTTGTCCGTCCACAGTCACTTGACTTTGATTTTTACAAGCGATGAAGCTCAAGAAGGCAAGAAATATTATTTTGAAAAGAACTCCATTTGCCCGATAAAATAGTGAGAAGTCCATATATTAATAATTATTTAATATGAGGGTAGCTTGAGGATGAATTTATTGAATCAGTTTATAGACTCGATCAAAACACAATAAAATACAATAGTATGCATATCACAGAGAAAAAATGGAGAAGATTAGATGGTGCCGCTATAGAATCTCCATTACTTGACGCCGTGGAGTCAGCTATCTTGCGAGAAAAGAAGGCTGGGCACCGATTAAAACTCTGCATTGGATCGGACTCTCAGGTAAAAGGAAAAGTGACGGAGTTTGCGTCTGTGATTGTGTTTCTACGTGAGAAGAAAGGAGGATTTATGTTTATCCATAATGAGAAGAGCATGCAGAAGATGTCCATAAAAGAGCGCATGATCTTGGAAGTGTCACTATCTGTAGATATAGCTTATGCATTATGTGACCTCCTAGATCGTCACAATGTAGAACTCGAAGTTCATGCTGATATTAATACGGATCCGAGCTTTAAGTCCAACACGGCTCTACGTGATGCTATGGGGTATATATTAGGCATGGGCTTCGTATTCAAGGCTAAACCAGAAGCCTTTGCCAGTAGCTCATGTGCTGATAAAATGATTTAAGTTTAGGCGATAACGTACTTTTAAGAGTACAAATCATTAGGCGTGAGAGATATCGTAGACAGATCAGATTTAAAGTTGATTGTAGAACATTTTTACAGCAAGGCTAGACTCGATGCGCAGCTAGGGTCGGTATTTGCTGCAGCGGTTGCTGATGATGATTGGCTCGATCACCTCGAGCTGATCACCGATTTTTGGAATAGCGCCTTATTTAATGCTAATAGCTACAATGGAAACACTTTTGCCAAGCATGCAAACCTACCAATAGAGAAAAGACATTTTCATCGATGGTTAAAGCTGTTTGCAGAAACTGTTAATGAGCATTTTGCAGGCCCCATTGCTGACGATTGTATTCACCGAGCAACTACTATGGGCGCTCTGTTCGAGTCTAAGATGTCCTACCTCCGTGCTAATCCTCAGCTGAAGAATATTCTGTGAGTAGATCCTGAAGATCCATGACTCTACCTGATAGGATGACTTTGTCGATTGATTTTAAATTGTAAATATCCTCAGTTGGATCTGAGTCCAATATGAGCAAATCTGCAAGCATCCCTTCTTGTATTGATCCGATTTGATCGCCGACATTTAAGGCTTGCGCCGCATTAGTAGTTGCCGTCTGAAGAACAGCATACGGATCAAGTCCAGCCTCTTGATAGCACAGCAGCTCTATATAATATCCAAATCCATAGGGTAGGATGGGTGAGTCAGTTCCAGCGACAATCACTCCATTATGATCGTATACTTTTTTAACTAAGCTCGCCTGTCGTTGAAACATTGTTTTATAGTCATCTTCAGTATCATCCACGGTCAATATGCCAGCTCTTGCCCCGGCCAGTACATAGTCACTCTCCAATTCCTGAAGTCTAGGATCATCAATCAATTCGGGATGCTTATGGAGCATATAGTTGTATCCACTGTAGATCCCTATGGTGGGCGTAAAGGTCATATTCGCAGCTGTGATGATCTCTACCACATCACCATAATTTTTATACGTTAGGCTCATCTTAGGCGTATAACCACGACGACTGGTGCCCAAGATATGTTCTACGCCATCAATACCCATTAGAGCAGCAGGATATAGCTCATGTGATGTGACAGGGAGGCCATGATCATGAGCAAAATTGATAACCTCACGCTGTAGGCTATCAGGAAGCCTAACATAAGTCTTGATGAGGTCAAAGTTTAGGTCTTGAGCTCTTGTGAGCTCTCGATTAATTTGCTCTATGGACATCTGTGCGTAAGTGCCATTGTAATAGACTCTGTTGCCATCAATTGGACTACCAGTGTAAAATATCCTGGGATGTAAGATGTCACCATTGATCTGTGCTTCTTTTCTGTTCTGGGCGTCATAGGGATATGTTGCAGGATCTCGGGTGCTGGTGACTCCCCAGCTCAACCATTTATATCCGAGGGATGTGCCAAGATCGCTGCCTTGGTGAGCGTGCATGTCTATTAATCCTGGTATTACATATTGATCTGAGGCATCTACCAGATCTATATGTGAATCCCATTCAGTGTGAGGAGCTATTGATGTAATCTTATGATTTTGGATGACAATATCATGGTTGGTGAGTCGTCGACCATCCATAGTGATGACAGTTCCTGCGTGAATAACCATTTTGGGCGTATTGATGGGCTTACCATAATTGAGGTTAATCTCAACTGCTGAGCTGCTATTACTCCCCCGATCATAAAGCATGAGCTGTGCACCAGACAAGTAACTGATTAATCGATCATCGGCATCAATACTCGGTGCATCGACTAGGGAGCGAATGAGAGTCTTTGGACTATCAATGACATTCATATCTGTATCAATGTCAACTTCATGGAGCTGACCCCTTGAGATATAGATCAAGTTTTTTGCATCATCGATGATCAAGGGAGGATCATTCGTCCGTGCCCCAAACGATAGATGCGTAGGTGCTCGCTGAGAAGTGGTTTCGCCTGTGGTCATATCGACGATGACATTGCGCGCAATACCTTCCCGATATAGCCCCGAATAGGGCTGCAGAATGCTTAGCAATATGCGCTTGCCATCAGGATGCCATGACGGACTACTTGTGCTATAGGGAAAATTGCCTCTAGGACTGACCGATAAACCTGACGCTATATCCATAATCGCTAGTCGTCCAGACCTCGGGCCAAAAGCCATCGTATAGGCTATTGAGTGCCCATCGGGATGTACAGAGATACCACTTGGCATAACGCCGATCACACCGACTTGGCGATGTGTTTCTTCGGATAGACTGTAGATCCATAGTGCATTGTCGTTATTCTTGTCAGAGGCGTAGATTATTTGCTTTCCATCGGGATGCCAGCTCGGCATCAATTGGACATATCTATCGTGAGTTACTCTCGTTAAGGATTCTGTCCTTAAGTCTTTTACCCAAACGTCACCGAGAGCTACGAAGCATACCTTAGATCCATCCGGAGATATTTTTGGTCCATGTATACCTTTGATTTGTTGAGGTTCAGCAATGTTCAGCTTAGGTGTCTTACGCTCATATGTACCCACATGGACAGGTAGCTCCACAGTGAATGGAATCGACTCGATTGAACCATCGCTTCTACCCACTTTTATTTTTCCATCAGCAGTGTAGTAAGCTGCGTGTTTGAAATGCTGAACTCTAAATGGAAACACATCTTCATCCTCTTCGGTCAGCGTTCTTACGCTAATCGAATCAAGCTTGACCTGTTTTATGCTACAGCGGAGCCAATCGTGAGCGACAAAGCTTATCGAGCTGTCATCATAGCCCCAAGCGGGTGCATACAATTTATGTGCTGACTCATAAAGGGTGGTGATGTCATTCTCCTCAAGATCTATACTGTTCAATTGCCAACCATCAGGTGTCTCACGTACAAAGGCCAAATGTCGCCCGTCATGGCTGAAGGTCGGGCCATAATCATTGTATTTACTGTCGGTAAGCTGAATTTGTTCTGTGCCATGTGATGAGGAGATCCAGATGTCATAACTGCCACTGCGATCTGAAGAATATGCCAAGGTGTTCTGGAGGGTGTGAACAGCAGGTTCTCTATAGTCATATTGCCCTGAGGTCAATTGTTTTAATTCTGAACCATCAGTCCGAACGCTCCATATATGCCAGTTACCATCTTGATAAGATTGGAAGTATACGGTGCTGCCGTCGGATGATACGTTGGGTTGCCGGGCATCCATATAGTAACCAGTGATTGGTTTAGAAGAGCCACCATTTATATCCATCTTATATAAAGCTCCCTGCAAATCATGAATGATAAATTGCTCTTTAGGATCAACGGCGATAGATAGGTTTGTGCCTTGAGAGATTGTAATGTTCCGGATATCACTGTTGGTTTGTCCGCAAACTTGAGTGGTTAGAAGTGATATGCCAATCATCAACAAATGAAACCTCAGCAATCTCATGACTGACTCTTCTTCTTCCAGTATCTCATCAGGCCTGCGGCACTCATATCACTTGGATTAGCTCCTTCATATGCTAAAGCATCAGACTTAGGCATGCCATGACTTGTCAAATATTCTTGAACAAACTCTTTTAAGCTTGGCAGCATCTGATCGACAGACATGCCTTTTTCGTAATAGGGCTGTGCGAATGAGCTATATGCACTGATACCTTCACGCAGCAGCTCCAGGTGTCGGTCTATTTTGGTCACCTTGCCAAAATGTGTTAGATAGAAGGCTTCAACATCTTCTAATTCTTCAATAACTTGAATAGACGACTCCCAGTCTTCAAAATTTATATCTGGCGGAGGGCACGGCGGAATGACGGGCCCATCGTTTATACAGACGCCGCCAACATCACCTGTGAATAAGTCTTTTCCAATGAGCCAAGCGATATGGTGTTTTGCATGACCAGGCGTGTGCCAAGCCGAGACTACAAAGTCATCAATTTTTACCTGATCGCCATGGCCGACCTCTATAAGTTGATCAGCAGGAATAGGCTTCAGCGTTCCCCATAGAAAATCCATCTTGTCCTGATAGATCATCTTAGCAGAAGCCAATAGTTTAGAGGGGTCGTGCATGTGTCGGTAGCCAAATGGATGCAGATAAATTTTTGCGCCATGCTCTGCAAAGCACCAAGCAGCACCAGCATGATCCAAGTGGATATGAGTGATAAAGATGTGCTTGATATCTTCCTTAACATATCCGATTTCGTTGATGCCAGCCACAAGAGTGTCAAGGGTGCTATGTGGTCCGGTCTCTACTAAGATTGGCCCAATGCTCGTCTCAACAAGGTATGCACAAATACCGTTGGCATTTCCTAAAAATTTTAGGTCTATCGTGTGGATGGTATGTCCCTTCATAATACGTGTTATGATCTATCTATTTCTTGGGTCAATCCTTTCTTTAGCTTGTCGCAATCTGATAAAGGCGGCCATGTCTAAGGGCTTATGTACTATAACTTGAGACAGGGGATGTTTATCCAGTTGGGATTTAGGCCTTGTAGGCCTTGCCGTAAATCCTCCACCACAATTGGGACACACATTGTTCAGAATCGTCTCAACACAAGTCTTACAAAAAGTACATTCATATGTGCATATCATCGCCTGATCACTATCATTAGTTAGTGATACATTACAATTTTCACAAGTTGGCCTAAGCTCTAGCAAAGCAGTTGATTTGGTCTCAATGTAGATGTTTTGATGGGTTTGTTGCGAAGAAATAGCAGGCAATTGAGTCTTGATCAGTAGCGGTGCCGTACATTTGACATCAGTAATTAGATTGATATGTCCCATAAAATTGCTCCTTCTTTGCTCGCAGCAGATTTCGCTAATCTGCAACGTGATATAGAGATGATCAATTCAAGCCAAGCGGATTGGCTACATATAGATGTTATGGATGGCATATTCGTTCCCAATATTAGCTTTGGTCAGGTTCTGATGCCATTCATTAAGAAGCATAGTAAAAAGCCCTTAGATGTTCACCTCATGATTGAACAGCCTGAACGATATGTGGAGCAATTCGTAGATCAGGGAGCGGAGGTCGTCAGTGTGCACTACGAAGCAACTAAGCACTTGCACCGCACGATTCAGTTGATCAAGTCAAAGGGGGCAAAAGCTGGAGTAGCACTAAATCCACATACACCTGTGGAAGCTTTGCATGATATTCTCGAAGAGATTGATCTGGTAGTAATTATGAGTGTCAATCCAGGATTCGGCGGGCAAAAGTTCATTTATCAGACATTGCCCAAGGTAAAAAGGCTTAAAAACATGATTATAGATATCAATACTGATACCTTGATCGAGATTGATGGTGGTGTTAGCTTAACTAATGCAGAATCCTTGTTGAAGCAGGGTGCAGATGTTTTAGTAGCCGGCAGCAGTGTATTTAAATCAGAAAATCCCCGAGACACGATTGTCTCGTTAAAAGCTATACAGGAGTTTAAACACTATTGATGAAGAAAGGAATCTTGAGTGTTTGGTTAGTAATAATTGGTTTCGTCTCTTACGGTCAGACAACATATCAAGGCCAGATTACAGATGCCAGTGGAGGATTGCCGATCGAGTTAGTGACCATCTTCTTTGATGGTATTAATGAGCCTGTCGAGTCAGATATAAATGGACGGTACACCATAAGTACTACAGCAGGTGATAGCAGAGAGTTGGTATTTAGCAGATTAGGGTACGAAGATCTCAGAGTCAATGTAAGTCTTAATGGTAGGATCAATGCCTTAGACATTCAATTGACTGCAGAAGATGCAGATATAGAAGTTACGATAACTGACAATAGAATAGAGCGTGCTGGTGTCGGCACGTCCAATGCAGAAGCAATCAGATTGTTACCTTCTACTACAGGAAATATTGAAAGCGTATTGCCACATATTGCGCTCGGGGCAAGATCAGGATCTGGTGGAGAGCTGACCTCACAATACAATGTGCGTGGAGGGAACTATGATGAGAACTTAGTATACGTGAATGACTTTGAGATATTCAGGCCACAACTCATCCGAGCGGGGCAGCAGGAAGGGTTGTCATTTCCCAATATAGACTTGATACGTGACTTGTCTTTTTCTTCAGGAGGCTATGAGTCTCGTTATGGCGATCGGATGTCCTCAGTATTAGACATTAAGTATAAGCGCCCCGAGGCGTTTAAAGGCTCATTATCAGGAAGTTTACTTGGTGGCAGTGCTCATATTGAGGGAAGTAAAACATTGGGCGCTTCGGACTATCAAAAGTTGAGATATCTTGTCGGAGCACGCTATAAGACTAATCGATACCTATTAGGCTCTCTCGATACCCAAGGTGAGTACAATCCTGATTTTGTAGATATACAGGCTTACTTGACTTATGACTTAACTCGTGAAATCCAAATCGGATTGTTGAGTAATTACAATAGAAGTGATTTCAACTTTATACCCAGAACTCGTAATACAGCGCTCGGTCTTATACAGGAGTCGCTGCAATTGACCACTGTCTTTGAAGGCGAGGAAGATGACTCTTTTAGAACAGGTATGGTTGGCGCCAGTGTTACCTACATTCCGGAGCGAGAACGCAATCCTACATTCCTCAAGCTGTTAGCATCAACCTATGCTGGTGTAGAAGAAGAAAATATCGATATCCGAGGATTCTATCGATTGAGTCAAGTAGAAGGAGATATTAGTAGCGATAACTTTGGAGAGGAGATTGCCGTACTTGGGACAGGTACTGAGCATGACTTTAGTCGCAATAGACTGTTTAATACAATTACTAATGTCCAACTTAGAGGTGGCTTAGAATTACAAAATCAGACTGATGACGGCAAGTCTCATTTCTTACAGTATGGAGTTAAGTATCAAAGCGAACTATTCGATGATCGCCTCAATGAATGGGTACGCATAGATTCTGCAGGGTTTTCACTTCCATTCAACCCCTCTCAGGTATTGCTCGATGAAGTCCTCAAGTCTGAAAATGAAATACGATCCACGAAGATTACTGGCTTTATACAAGACACTTATAGCAACTTTCAGAAAGGACGGTCTGATCTGAGTCTCACGGTCGGGACAAGGTTTAGTTACTGGGATTTACCTGGCGTGTTTAATGTGAGTCCCAGAGCACAGCTGTTGTATAAGCCTGGTATTTCTGGCGACGGAACTGGTACAACTTACAAGTTTTCTACCGGGGTATATTACCAGACTCCATTCTATAGAGAACTGCGACGGCCTGATGGCACTATAAATAGAAATATCAGACCCCAGCGGTCCTTACATTTTGTAGGGGGTGTAACTAAAGATTTCCTCTGGAAGAAACTCAGTGACAAACCATTTCGATTTATTGCGGAGGCATACTTCAAGTCTTTCAATGATCTCATAAGCTACAATGTAGATAACGTCAGATTGCGATACAGTGGTGAGAATGATGCCACCGGATCAGCAATAGGATTAGACCTGAGGCTGAATGGGGAGTTTGTGCCGGGCGCTGAGTCATGGTTTAACTTCTCTTATCTCCGGGCTCGAGAGTCGATTACGGATGTTCAACATCAGCGCCGAACCCAAGAGGGTGAGGTTCTATTAGTGGATGATGTTCCGAGACCATCAGATCAAGCCTTTAGCATGTCGATCTTTTTTCAAGATTACCTGCCCGCTAATGAGAACATCAGAGTATTCCTCAATTTGAATTTCAGCACAGGACTTCCATTTGGATTGCCAGATGCAGAGGCTAATCGTGAGTTTAGAAACATCTTTAGATTTACCCCTTATCGCCGTGTTGATATGGGCTTCGGTCTCCAGCTATGGAAACGAGAATGGCTCGCCGAAAAGCCAGACCATCTCCTGAGATCTTTCGACAATGCATGGCTTAATCTTGAAGTGTTTAACTTGCTCGGTGTGGCTAATCAGACCTCTAATACCTGGATCAGAACAGTCTTCAGTCAACAGTTTGCTGTGCCCGATAACCTAACTAATCGCAGAGTGAACCTGAAGTTTCGAGTGGACTTTTAGAATCGGTCAGGACATAATCGTGCGCCATCGAAAACCAGAAACATAGTCTATATAGATTAGATATTTTCGAACTCACTTATATAAAGCAATTGACTACTCATTGCAGTGATGTAGTATAAGGTAATTATTGATCAAAAAGGAGTATTTTGATTAGATATACACTAGTTAATCACAATAAAATTGAACAATGAATAGACTACTCAAATTTCTGCTTTTATCCACTATTGCTTTGCTGAGCAGTCAATGCAAAACTGGGAAGAATATTGAAAGCGTAGAATCAAATCATAATTCTCAAATTAAAATTGAGGAGGTGAGAAGTTCATATTTAGGCGAATCAAGAGAGATAACCCTCTATATCCCAAATATAAATTCTGAAGACAAAAACTTACCCGTAGTATATGCTACCGACGGTCAATTGTTTGTAGAAGAATACAAAAGAGAACTGGACTCTTTAATTGAAAACAATCAAATCCCCAAACTAATTATTGTAGGCGTACATTCAGATGAAAGACAAATTGAAGATACTGATTTTAGCTTCAGAAATTATGAGTACATCAAAAACTATTCAGATTCGGAGGACGAGCAATTGAGCAAGTTATTTGAAAATCACTTTAATTTTTTCAGTATAGAACTCATACCATTTATTCAAGAACGATTTCCAGTAAGCACAGAACCAAAAGACAGAATATTTTATGGATTCTCAAATGGTGCTGGCTTCGGAGTATCATTAGCAACTGATAATCCATCAATTTTTGCTAATTATATCTGTATGTCGATGGCAGGTGGCAGTTACGAAACCTTAAACTGGAGTGACGACAATTATCCCAACATCATATTGTCCTATGGAAATGAAGAACCATTTCCGTTAACAATGCAAATTGATGAGTATAGTAATTTCTTAAAAGAAAAAAAACATTAATCATACATTTTACAAATACGAAGGTGGGCATGAAAGGGGAAAATGGAAAACGGAATTTTTTAAATCTTTGAAACAAATTTTAGATTAGAAAAAAGTGCATAACATGCGATATGAGATCAGATTGGCTATCGCCAAATCCGCTCCATATCGCCACTACGTTAGTCTTGAGTATAATTCTCAAATGTATTTGTGTTTGATTCTTGAACTTGAAATTTTAAAAAATGATTTAGGAATAAGGTATGTAGTGAAAAGTTAATTGCGAAATATGGCATCACATAGCTGACTGATCCAAGACGATAAAGTGATCATCCATGACATTGCCCACATAAACCTTGCCTTGGTAAGGAATTGCCACCGTAGAAGCAGACATATGTGAGCCATCATTTTCATATATGGACTCTACTTCATATTGATCTTGACTGTGGTAGGCAATGGTCACAATCTCGGAAGGAGCAATCTCACTACCTCCAGCGGCATAAGATGTAAAAGATAATAGTTTCGGATGGCTCCCAATCCACAGTTTACCATTTTCGTCAAGTTCAATATTGTCGATGCCAGAATTACAATCGATATCAGCTTGAAAATCAAGCGTGCCATCTTGATTAGTCTTATAAACTTTGATTAGGAAGCCTCTTGGTGAGGCGACATATAAAAGCTTGCGTTCATTATCATAATTAATGCCATTGGCATAGGCTATTTTGTCAGCAACAACGTCATAGTTCGATCCATCAGAGTAGACTACGTTGGATCGGCGCAATCCCATGTAATCCTCAGCGAACAGACCTAATTTAGAGGTCGAGCCATGATCGTTAGTGTAATAAAAGCTGGTCTCATCGATAGCCACGACATCATTAGGACTGATGAGCAGATCATCTTTATGCGTCTGCACATGCGTCAACTGCTGATTGCGTAGGATATACTCGTCAATTTGATGGATTTGTGATTTACCCGTGGTGAGATGATTAATCACGAGTAGTCGATGCGAGTTAGAGTCAAGGCGAATCATTGATATGCCATGAGGATATAGGTCACTTTCGCTTCCAGTTAGTAGGGCTTTAAGATTATTCTGGTCATGGTTGAGGTCCATGTAGTATAGCCCATTGAGCGTTGACTTTCCATCCCTCACTCCTGCACGATCTGCCGAAGAAATAATCATGAAGCCAGCTTCACGATCTATGGCAAAATCTTCTGCGCCTGAGATATCGATTTCTGTTATGTTGCCAGAATACTCCCCCTCAATTGATCTAAATGTTCCCGTTGTCACCATAGTATACAGGACGAGTATGATCATGAGTAGCAATAGGGCCGCTAGGAGCTTAAGTAGTTTTTTCATAAGACTGTATATTGCTAATATACGGATTGAGCCGTCCTGTTAAAGTTAAATATGGAAGCTGAGAGAGCAGTATGGAGTAGAGTATTATCAACTCAATGGATATCTCGGTCGTACCTCTTTTGGTATGAAAAAACTAGGAAAAAGGACAATTAGTGAATGATTAGGTTCTAATAAATAGCTCAAGTAAAACCCAACAAATAAATTGCGCTCTATGATGAACGACTATTTTTGATCATAGATTAACTATTCCGTCTTGTCACTTTTTTATCAAAGAAAAGTAACCAAAAGCTCGTCGCCCAGAGGCGCTACACGAAGCTGCTCCCGTTACCCATTTGAGTGCGACAGGCTCTACGCAACAGAGCCCACACTTATGAGTGGAAGCTGAACTATTGAGATACTTCGCCGAGACTTTGGATATGTCAATCGTGCCTTACTACTCACGACAAAAAAATGGTGATTGTCTTTTGTAAACTGCTATAAGTCAGACACACATTTACGGATTCACCTTTTTTCATCTTGAAGGAGGAACGGCTGTAAGATCTACTCATAGCAAGCTACGGACTCTGGTAAAAGGATTGTAGGATATCTCCTCCGGAGGCGGACAGGTTTTCCGCTGGTCAAGATGAAAAAAATTGTTCCATATCCCATCAGTGCAGGCTTTACACTCGTACATTATAAGTTGAAATGAAAATAAGATCGCTTACCTATTTACTCAATAATGTCAGTCGCCATATCAAGAGCATCATCTATTAATTGATATAGTTCTTCACTCCCGATTGGGTATTGTTCAATTCTTTTAACGCTTCCGTCTACTACAAGCATGTATGTCGGAAATGCTGTTAACTCATAGTAGTCATCATGAGAGTCCTGTAGTGCTTCCGGGACAAAGAAATGGTGTCCCTTCATGTCGTACCTTTCTAAATATTGGATCCAAGTAGACTTGGTAAAATCACAATTGATGTTTAAGAATTGAAAGTTGGGCTGTGCGATGTAATGATCTACAAGTTCATTTTTCTGAGGTATGGACTTTATACATGGTTTACAACCAGGAAACCAAAAATTTATTAAGCTAATCTTATTAGCTAAAGACTCATCCGTCAAGAAATTGCCTTCTACATCGGTCCAAAAGTCATTGTTATACTTGTATGTTGATCCTGTTTTAGTGTTCACCTTTACTGATTCAACGAATGTAGGAATGCTACTCTTTGCTAGAGAATCCATTAAACTCTGTTCTCTATATGGGTTATCATGCAGATACCCATATATATGTGTTGCCAACAGTGTATCTCTATTGTGCTGATGATAAAGCCTTCGATATGCAGCGTAGTTATATGCCTTCACGTCATCATCTAAATTTCTATTTAATAGCGATTTGAATGAAAGTGCATTGGCCCGATTCGTACTTCTATAGAATTGCCCGTATGCCATGTCCATCGATGTCATAGAGTCATAAACTACTGAATTATCTTCTGCGATTCCGATATATCCTCTCCTGTATAGGGCTATCTGTGCATATTGCTTGAATCTGTCATAATAGATTTCCGTGTCCTCTAGTTGATAATGCTTATCGGACATTCCGTTTGCCCTGTAGTGCTCGAGTAACTGTCGCTTGCCAGCGGAATATTGATCAATACAGACGATTCCTTCAAGTAGACTTGTTGCATTACCACAATTGTGTTCACTTAAGTATGCCAAACTATTGATATAATTGTGATATACATCAGGATTCTTTATGTAGCCATTGTTGTCTAAGGAATAAGAGAACTGATAGATGGATGGCTCTATTAGAACATTGTTTTCTTTGTTATTAATTTTTAACTGGGCTATAATTGGTCTATAGCTCTGATATTCAAAGTGATGCTGATTTCCCGTGTTACCGCTTTCCATCTCGTAGAAAGAATCACCGAAGTTGTCCATGATCCGCAGGCTTACTGTATTGCTATCTTTTTTCAAGCTATCTAGCTGAATCGATATCTTAGAGATTGGTTTTAAAGGCTCTAATTTAGTTTGATCAGTACATGACGACAAGCCGGTCAGGAGTATTGTTATTGTTACTAGTGGCTTAGTTATGTCCCACAGTTTTATGTACTTCCTATACATGGATTCGATATCATGGATTACCACTCAAGTTATGCACATATTGGATCTTGGAAATCTCAAGCCGTTGTAATTCCGTTTTTATACCATTGACCATAGACATGGGCGATTCTCCGTCTATATAGAGATAGGCTTTGGGAATGTATAGGCCACTTTGGCGCATGCGATGTACTTCTTGAGCAATGATCTCAGGATAATTATCAATTGTTGACGTCAATTCATTGACTTGAAATACACTTTCCTCAGCCGTTGTACTGAGATAGATTTCTAGGTCACTTAGCTCAGTATTTTCCTTCGTGCTAATATTATAGGCCTCAGGCAGTTCTAAGGTGTGCAGGTTTTGATTCTGCATCACGGTAGTCACCATAAAGAAGAACAGCAACATGAATATGATGTCTGGTAGGGCAGTCGTATTGACTTTTACAGGCTCTCTATTTTTGCGTGGTAGTCTCATCATAGTTAATTTCTTTTTCGCTTATAGAATAGGTGGACTTTTCAATAATTACGGCCTGCTCATCTTTAGTGAGGTTGGTTGTGGTCTTGCCAAAAAGCTCTTGAGCCAATTCTAGCTGTAAGGCAGCTTTATCTTCTTTTAGCCTGGCCAATACGCTGATATAGTGGGTATAGGGAGTCTCAGGATGCATCTTGATGGCTACCAATCCATTTTTCGGATGTGCACATATCTTTCGCAGCTCGGAGGTCAGGTCATAGGATTCTCCATTGAGATAGAGTTCATCATTGATTAAGGTTTGTGACAGATTATTTATGTGAATGGTGAGAACTCTATTCTTGTCAATCTTAGCGGTTTGAGCATTTTCTTTCAATGGTGGCAATTTCATAGGTATCTCGTAGGCCCTATTAAAGGTGGTTACCACCATAAAAAAGATGAGTAGTAAGAAGGATATATCGGCAAACATCCCCGTGTTGATCTCATGATTATGTCGGCGCTTTTTCATAGGATGAGTTTGCTTATAGATGCCATTATCTAGAAAATGGGTGTAAGAGCTATTGCTGATTGCACGATACAAACCCGAGATATGTAAATGGCTCATCGGATTAACAACGGTGTGATTATTAATTTTGGGTATGTCTACTTCAGCAAACAAGTATTCGGAGCAGTTGCTGCTACAGGTTAAGATGAAACAGTCTAGCACTGCAATTAGGACGGCATTGTCAGAATTGAGTGAAGCACAATTGAGACAGGAGCTATCTACTGATGAGCGTAGGAAAGCCTTCTGGATCAATATCTACAATGCCTACTATCAGATCTTGAGACAAGAGACTGATCTGGTCAAACCTTCAATCTATAGAGATAAACTCATCAATATCGCGGGTAAGATGATTAGCCTGGATGCCGTCGAGCACGGGATACTGCGTAGGAATAGGTTTAAGTACTCTTTAGGATTCTTTGGTAATCTATATACTAAACCATTTATCAAAAGACTTATGGTCGATGAGATTGACTATAGGATTCACTTCGCACTGAATTGTGGAGCGGAGAGTTGTCCACCTATTGCATTTTATAATGCGGATGGCATCGATGCTCAATTAGACATGGCCACTCAATCATTCCTAGAAGGTGAGACCAGCTATGATGATGATCGTAAGGTGTTCTCGACGACCTCATTGCTTAAGTGGTATTATGGAGATTTTGGTGGGCGCAGTGGTATTAATCAGATCTATGCTGAACTGCTCAACAAAGATATCCGTGATTATAGCATCAAGTATAAGGATTACTCGTGGGAAGATGATTTGAATAATTTTGAGGATCATCGTGTGTAGATTTAAGTAACAACTACACTGATATTATTAAACTTTTATAATAGTGATATAAGAGATAAATGATACTTTAAGCAGGGAAGATTTAGACTGTGCTTTATTGACATCCAGTGCCAGGAGTAGTGTTGATTCCATAATTAGATAAAAACCAATAAATATGAAATTTACTGTTCATTGTTTATTCTTATTCATCTCTATTTCTCTTAATGGTCAAGGAAGAACAATCTTAACTGGTACCGTTCATAATATTGAGAATGATACGTTGATTGTTTCACAGTCCTACAAAGATCTCAGATACAATGGGGAAGAGATTCCTATTACTACTGGTAAATCATTTACATACGAGCTCTTACACGATTATACTGAAGAATATGCTTTTGTCTATAAATCTGAATTGAAGAGAGGTGCTTGGAGACCCATATTGTTCTTCCCAAATGGGGAACGGATAGATTTTGACTTGTATCCAACAATTGAGTATGATAAAAACAAGATTGTCGGAGATAAATTAGGTTTAAAGAAACAAGATTATCAGAACTCTTTTGCGGCTAAATTTATGGATGTGGGAAACGATATATTCGGCAAGTTTTTTCAATTAGAAAAGGGTACAGAAGAGTATAACAAAACTAAAATTCGACTCGATTCATTAAACCAAGAAGCGCTTAAGTTTCAACATGAATATTTCTTAAAGGACGAGAGCATCTTAGGCTTAAATGAATATGTGGATCTACTATCAAATGCAAGTCAAATGATGATTCCTGCTATGGCTTTTGCTCCATATCAGAAATACTATCTTACTAAGAATGAAGATCATCCACTTGTTGATCGCGCCTTCAATCTATACACAGCTCTTGCTTCAATAGGCATTGGCCACTCATATGTAGATGTGACATTAAAGAGTCAAGAAGGGACAACAACGCTCCTCTCTGACATAATCGATAAAAATGACAGATATACTTTATTGGATCTGTGGGCTCCTTGGTGTGGCCCATGTATAAGTAAGAGTAAAAAGATTAAAGAGCACTATTCAGACTTTAGTGATACCATGCAAGTCATTGGTATTGTAGGAGGTGTAGAGACTGTCGATAAAGCAACATCTGCAATTGCAAAGTTCGATTATCCATGGATGATGTTTTTGGAAGTAGATGATGAATTCCATGTTTGGGAAAAGTATGGAATCAGCAATGCTGGAGGCTCACAATATCTTATAGACACCAAAGGGAAAATAGCTGCAATAAATCCAACTATTAAAGAGATTAAAGAACTGATAATTAGATAGTGATAGAAATATGAAAGGCCATAAGCGATAAGCTCTATCAGATATACTTATAGAGCTGTCTTATGATAAGGTCAATCTCATTCAATATACCAAACCATTCAACAATAGACAGATTGTCGATGGGATCGAATACAAGATTCACTTTATGCCGAACTGTGGTGGGTCGACTCAATCATTGACCTATAATTGTCTTTCTTTTATAGTCAGCATCACACGAAATAAGAGAAGATAGGGTTTGTGAGCTTTTTTCGCAGGAGTCATATCATCAACCAAAGCGATGATAATTATTATCTCCCAAAGAAATCTTTGAACTAAATTGATTAGTTCGAAATGCTCAGTTACCAAGAATAATTCCAGCAACACTACTTATACACCTAGTATAACCGAATAGTGATTTTTTACACTCAGAACATATGTGCCCATCAGCAATGCCTCAATTGTCTTGATACTGCCAGACAGCTATAAATCAGGTCCTGAGTAATTTATTGATAAGAGTTATATGATGTTGAAAAATAATAAAATATGTATTTTGCTTCTTCATTGGCTAAACAGAATTAACATGACTAGAATTAAACTAACTACAGTAGTTATTGCACTTCTCTGTGCTACGCAATTTTTACAGGCACAGATACAGGTAGGTGCCAGAGGAGGCGTCAGTTTGGGTCGTCTTTCGGACGGTAGCGAAAATATTTTTAGTAGAGATTTTAGATCTACCACTGGCGTTGATATAGGCGGTTTCGTGGAGATTCCTATAAGTGGTAATTTCTCGATTCAAGGCGAACTATTATTAACTGATCGTGGCGGTCAACGTGAGGGAATACAACCTATTGTACCGGCTGCCTTGGGTGATGCATTGGAGGGAAGTGGAATAACTCTTGATATACTTAATACTCTTGTAACCAGCACTGGTGCACCAGCAATTTCCAATAGTAATCCTCTATTTGGGGATTTTGATAATGTGTCAGATCTCAATTTTTTGGAAATACCAATTCTAGCGAAATTAAGCTGGGGCGATCAATGGAGGTTTTACACAGTTGGTGGACCTTATGTCAGTTTTCTCTTGAATGCTGAACAAGTAACAGATGGGAGCAGTGGCATTTTTCTTGACCCTAATGCATCTCAGAGATTACAGGTTCCTAATCCATTTTTTAATCCAACCGATCCAGCATTCGGCCCTGCCATTGTAGATCTTCCAGATCAGTCTTTTGAGGCAATTACCGATACCAGCGAAGATCTAAACAGTTTTAATGTCGGGGTGCAGTTTGGAGTAGGGCTTAATCGTAAATTAGGCGAAAAAGGTGCATTGATATTCGATGCGAGAAGCTCAGTAAGCTTCCGCCCACTTCAGGTAGATGAGGTTTTTGGGAATAGTAATGTTGGGGGAGTAGTGTTTTCTCTGGGCTATGCTTTTTCTTTGGGTTAGATATCTGAGTACATATATTAATTGGATTTGACCTCTTTTGAATCGAGTTACAAGTCTGGAAGTGAGGTCTGAGGCCGTTGGCACTGTATACAATGGGTAAGCATTTATTTTGGGAGGATTAGAGCATGATTTCATCCAACTAATTTTACCAGAGTATTGAATACGGTATTCTGAGGAACTATAGGAAGCCAGCAGTTTGGCTTTGTCTCAATTATTTACCGACAGTAATGATTAGTATAAAATCATCTAAATCTTACGGACATCCTCCAATAATGGCTTGAAATTCGGCTCCTTCCATTACTGTAAACCCTGAATTCATATTGATTTCATTAGGAGCTCTTACGCTTACTGCAGACCCATCTTCATGCAAAGAAGTAATGATTGCAGACTGATTAGCTGCAAAACTGAGTTGGTTCCCAGATTCAAAACTTAGATCCAAGACAATGACTGACTCACAATCGACAGCTTCTTCCTGCTGCCCAAATGTAAAATAGCTTCCTGAAGGCATTTCAATGTGAGCTATGTAGTTGCCAGATCCATCATCTGTCATTTCATAGACGGCAGCCAACGAACTAATGCTTGAATTGCCACTAAAGATGAGCAGGGGAGTATCTGTAAAAAATGATTGTGGGACTCTGACAGCAATATTACTTATTGTTCCAGATCGCTGAGTTTTCCATACTCTTGTCATCCTCCGAATAGAGTTAATCCCATTGTGGACAAGATCCATGTCAATGTTTATATCTGTAGATGCACCATTGTTGGCCCACGTAAGAAAACTCATGTCACCAGGGAACGAACTCGAGTTATCCAAATTAATAGCCGCTATTTCGCCATGTCCAATGGTTACAATCCCAACATTGGCATCATGTACAGCATCAGAAGTATTAGAAATAGATTGTCTTTGGTCCAAAGCTGATGCGTCATCTCTTCCTATACCAGCTATATTAAATGTGAAAACAGGATCTAAATCATAGATCGAATTGCCAACAGAATTCACATAATTCTGACTGCCATTTTGATCCAATGTCAGACCGTACTTAAGTGCCAAGTAAGATTCGATTTTGACTAGATCTTCATCGCTCACTCTCGACGAATATGATATAGCCTCTAAGACATCACCTTCGTAAAATATACCCCCACCATGCCGCTGCCCAATAGTAAAAGGGCGATTACTATGCACTCCATATTCTTGAGGGTTGATGACAATGGTAGATTGGTCTTGACCCCAGAGTCTATGCTCAGGTAGAGTCTCAGCGACATTAGTCCGTACGGTTGTTAAAATCGCATCTTCAGTAGGATTGTTGATCGCATCGCCCGAGCAACCGATGTACTCTGGTGGACTACCTATTCCTGTTATGTTCTGGTCTCCAGAATTCCAAAGGTAACTTTCATTACAGGAACTGTATATGCTATTAATGTTGCCAAGATTGCCAATACCTATACCTGCATCCACGTTGCTATTATTAGGAATATCATAGACTAAAACCGCCTGAACCTGTGTCGAGGTAGTTAGTGCATCGCTCGGATTAAACACGATAAGCACTGTATGACTATCCCATCCGCCATTGGTTCTTAGAAAATCATTTACACCGTCGAAGTTGATCGCCGGGTTAAAATTCAACCCATTTTCTATAAATATTGGCCTTTGCGTATTGGCTGAACCTGACAACCCATTGTTGCTTCCAGATGCTTGGTTGTTCCAGCTAGAGACACGTTGTACAGTTTGATCATCGAAAGTTGTCACTCCCGCATCAGCTTTAACCCAATAATTGAGATCGATATCAACACCACCAGGAGCCTGAGCCATGCTAGTGTATGCCGAGAAAGAGAATACCAAAGAGAGCGTTATTGACCTATAGGTCGATATAGAATGATTGAGCTGCCGTGTGACACAGTAGAGATTAGGGTGATTTAATTTCATGTAATGAGTAAGACTGAACAAGTAAGCGTTCACTGTTCCATTTAGTTTTGATTATGAGCGTGATACTTTGTTATAAGACCATACTTTGTCCTAAAACACCTACTCACGTGTTGATTAGAAGAAAGGTTTGGTAGTCTGATATAGGCAACATTAATTATGGTTCTGCAAGAGGTTATGTACTAATTAGTGCACTTGATGCCAGAGCATTGAGCTATCATCTCCATGAATGTTTCGAATCCTTTAAGGTGATATTTCTTATTTTACGGCAGTTACTTCTGCATTCAATCATCAGCATGAAAGAATATCGGCTTCTGGATCTTGATTATTCTGTCAATACTCGCACAGGGAGCAAATTACCGTATAAGGCAGTTTTCATTTCAGTCAAGGTTGTTCCAGAGGATAGCGATCACAATCATATTATTAAACGTATAAATTAAATTCTATGAGCTTTTTTGGGAAGGTATTTGGAGAAGGCAGTGATATCATTGCCTTAGATCAGCAAGAGTCGTTTGCAGGAGTTCTATATGCGATCATTTCTGCAGATGGTACAATTACCGAAGAAGAGGACGAAGACTTTATGACCATGGTGTTTAGATCTAAGATAATGCAGGATGTAACGAAGCAGCACTGGAGAAACATCATGATCAAGATGAAGAAATTAATGAGTAAAGGTGGAGCCGAAGCACTGGTGAACTTGGCTGTTCAGAACATCCCAAGTCATCTACGAGCAAGTGTGTTTTGCTATGCTTGTGAGTTAGTCTTCGCAGATGGTCATGCACATATGAATGAGCAGAAAATCCTTGATATTATTAAAAGAGAGCTCAATATTGAGGATGAATTTGCTTATAAGGTGGCAGAGGTTGTCATGGTTAAGAGCAAGTTATAGTTTTGCACCTAACAATTTCGTCCTTTGAAGATTAATGATCTTTTTTGGAGCTGGCCTAATTTAGCGCATTAGAGCTAGTCCATTATTGCTGAAACTTATTATGCCTTTTCAACACAGACCCATTCTTTCTGATATCAAGGAGCTTTATAGCAAGCCAAGGTCACAGCAGCGGTTTCAGGAATATCTGGCGATGCTTCAAGGAGATACCAAAGGTGATATGGCTCTGCCTATTACGGGATTCAATCCGATGACTAAGGATCACATACTAGAGAAAATCGCTCAATTAGAGGCCTTGCATGCAGAAGAACTCATAGCCGATGTTTTACGCGATCTCAATAATTCTGTAGAGACGGACTCTTTTGGAGATATCACAATCGTGGTCAATATAGCTGATGATCTCAAGGGGGCATGGACAAACCGCTATACCACTGACTATGATAGCAAGTTTAAGCTTAGCGCTTTCGTCAGCCGCAGGTTTTGTGTACCACATTTTTGGACTTCAGAGAATTATTCCGCTCACCTTATCGAGACTAGGGTGAAGTCCTATGCTTATCGCATGCAATACCTTATGGTCAATCCCTTACCCGTGACTTTAGAAGACCATGTAGAACAAGAAACATACGTTGAGCGCCAATTGGATTTTAGCTCGGATCTCGATAGTCACACTTATGAAGCATTAGATTCTTTTTATTTGGCTCATCGAGATTCTGATGACTACAGCTTAATCTTTAATTTTTTCTATGGTGATGCTGCCTCATTAGATCTTGGTTATAAGACTTATGGGATCAGTGGAGCTACTGGTTATGATTACATAAGATATCAGTCTTCAAGAGTAATAAGATATTAACCCTTCCTTAATACAGATTCGCTATCTTGTCTGGGAGTCAATCTAACTATAGGATGTATCACAACGTAGTCAAGACTATTATAGCCGGGATTATAGCTTCCTGCTTCTTGGCAGGCTGTAAGATCCATAAAAGTTCGGTTGCTGAAAGTCAGTGGGAATTGGTATTTGAGGATGAGTTTGATGGAGACCTGATTCGCTGGGATGTGTGGGAATCTGGCGCCTACAACGAAGAAATACAATACTATACC
>CAZAXY010000047.1:0-25650 GCA_964489125.1 uncultured Saprospiraceae bacterium | reverse complement strand
GGAACACTCACCTGGCACAAGACCCTCTCAAGTTCTGGTGAGTGCCGTTTATACCTTACGGAATCAATGGCTATTCTTCGTGCCATATGAGTATTACGGCAACAACAATTCCTGGCGCATAAAAGGTGAGCTTGGATACTATCGGTTCTTCTATAATTTTTTTGGACTTGGTCCAGACTCACGCCAGAGTGATTTAGAGACCTACAGTGTTAATTTCCCTCGAGTAGATTTCAACTATAGTTATCGATTGGGGGAATCGTTCTTCCTTGGAGGGGGGGTTAATTTTGATCAATTTGACATTACCGAAGTTCAATCCGAGGGTATACTGGAGAGAACAGAAATTGTTGGAAACCAGGGTGGCACTAAATTTAATATTTATGGCATCGCCGTCATCGATACCCGTGACAATGTTTTCTCCACCTTTGACGGGTTCTATGGCGAACTGATTTACCAGCAAAGCGTCCCGAGCATCTCATCATTTGATTATAGTAAGGTGTCGCTCGATCTGAGGTACTTCAAATCTTTTGATGAACTTACGCTGGGAGGAAATGTGAGGTTCTTAGAGGCCTCAAATAATGCTCCTTTCTTTGACCTGCCATATGTCTCCTCGCCCATGATTGGTAGAGGATTTGACGATCGTAGGTTTATAAGCCATGGTTTGATCACAGCACAGACGGAATTGCGCTATGCATTTTCGAGCAGATGGATTGGCGCCACATTCATATCGTCATCGTGGCTAAGGGAGGTCCAGCGTGGGTATAGTAGTGACGCCAAGATTGCATACGGAGCAGGTATCCGATATGAAATTGATAAAGATCGCCACACTCGATTTAGGTTGGATTGGGGATTCGGTGAGGGTCAGTCTAATATCTATCTGACCGTTAACGAGGCATTCTAAGGTATCCCGAAGTCGTAGATGATTTTAGCCCTCTATTATGAGATATACCATGCTCATAATGCTAAATTTGCCGTCTCTTTTAATTCACTACTGCGCTATAGTCAATTGCGATATTCTATAATTATTCCTACACTAAACGAGGAGTATAATCTAAAAGATTTACTCCCTAAATTAATTTCTTGCTCTCGGCAGAAAAAGCTTGAAATAGTGATCGTAGATGCGCCATCGTCTACTGATGGGATGCAGGTACTCTGTGACGATTATGAAGTGATCTACCATAAATCATCTTCACAAGGAAGGAGCGTACAGATGAATGAAGGAGCCAAGCTCGCTACCGGTGATGTGCTCATCTTTATGCACGCAGATGTACGACCGCCATTGGAGCTATGTGAAAACATCGCCGAATCATTAAATCATGATATACATGCAGGATACTTCTCCTACCAGTTTGATAAGAGCTCTTGGTTACTACGTTTCAACTCATTTTTAACCAAGTATAAAGGAGTATTTACAGGAGGTGGTGATCAGTGCTTATTTATTAAATCAGACCTCTTTAAGTCTATAGGAGGATTCAATGACGAGTATCCTATAATGGAGGATTTTGAACTATACGATAGATTAAAGAAGTTGCGTATTAACATGACCATTATAGATAAGCCACTTACGGTTTCTGCAAGAAAATATGAAGAGCGGTCTTGGTTTCGAGTAAATCTAGCTAACGTCATCGTTTACGCCGCATATCGCTTAGGGTTTCACCCACATAAATTACAGACTTGGTACAAAAGTCTACTTGGTTAATAACTTTTAACCTAAAAGAAAAGCCGATGCAATCATTCAATCACATCGGCTCGATTATCTCCTTATAAGCGCACTACATACTAGCGATAATCGCATCGCCAAACTCAGAACACTTCAATTTAGTGGCATTCTTCATCAATCGCTCAAAATCATAGGTCACTGTCTTTTTCTTTATCGCACCTTTGATACCCTTCTCAATGAGGATACCGGCCTTCTTCCAACCCATATACTGAAGCATCATTACACCAGAGAGGATGACAGAACTTGGGTTTACTTTGTCCTGACCCGCATACTTAGGCGCTGTACCGTGAGTGGCCTCAAATACTGCAATACCAGTTTCGTAATTGATGTTAGCACCTGGCGCAATACCAATACCTCCTACAATAGCTGCTAAGGCATCAGAAACATAGTCTCCATTCAAGTTTAATGTAGCAATTACATCATACTCTGCTGGGCGCAGTAGGATTTGCTGTAAGAATGCATCTGCGATGACGTCCTTAACGATGATCTCACGACCCTTGTGATCGATTACCTGCCATGGGCCACCATCGAGATCCTTAGCGCCGAACTCTGACTTAGCCAAGTCATATCCCCACTCCTTGAATTTACCCTCGGTAAACTTCATGATATTACCCTTGTGTACAAGAGTAACAGATTTTCTCTTATTGTCGATCGCATGCTTGATAGCAGCACGTACTAATCGCTCTGTACCTTCAACAGAGACTGGCTTAACACCCAATGAAGCTGTCTCGGGAAATCTGATACCAGTAACACCCATCTCATCGATCAAGAAATGCTTCATCTTATCATTCTCCTCCGTACCGTGGAGATACTCGATACCAGCATAGATATCTTCCGTATTCTCTCTATAGATTACCATATCGACTAATCCTGGTTTCTTAACTGGCGATGGCACACCACGGTACCACTTCACTGGACGAACACAGGCATATAAATCTAATATCTGTCTGATTGCAACATTAAGTGATCTAAATCCCCCCCCTACTGGTGTTGTCAATGGGCCTTTAATCGCTACAAGATGCTCTGCTATAGTGTCAGTAGTTTCCTTAGGTAACCACTCTCCTTTCTTAGCATTTGCCTTCTCTCCAGCATATACTTCTTTCCAATGGATCTTCTTTGCTCCACCGTATGCCTTCTCTACTGCCGCATCAAGTACTTTCTGCGCAGCTGCCCAGATATCAGGACCGATGCCATCACCTTCAATAAAAGGAATTATTGGATTGTCAGGAACCTGCAATTTGCCGCGTCTCGAGAGAGTTATTTTAGCGCCACTCATAAATGTTATAATTATTTATAGTTAAAAGATTAAGATTGTATTCTTACCTATGAGAATAGGTTGAGCATTTCGATTGTTTCATCATTTGCTCAAAAACAGCCGCAAAAGTATAAAATGTAACACTTAAAATCATATCCGTAGTAATCATCATAAAAACAAGAATGAATTTCCATCACAAAATCAATCATGTACTATACCACGATTAAGGTACATTTGTGCAGCGTAATAAATATCATATAAGCAGTGAACGAACATCTGGATCCCTCTGGCGACGCCCTGACCAATGACGACAAAAAGCTCGAAAAAGCTCTCCGTCCCAAAATGCTCCAAGACTTCAGCGGTCAGCAAAAGATCACTGATAACCTCAGCATATTTATCAAGGCCGCAATTATGAGATCTGAAGCGCTCGATCATGTTTTGCTACATGGTCCTCCAGGTCTGGGTAAGACTACCCTATCGCATATCATAGCCAATGAAATGGGCTCTGAACTCAAGCTCACCTCGGGACCAGTATTGGAGAAGCCGGGTGATCTGGCTGGCCTACTGACTAATTTGCAAGAAGGGGATGTCTTGTTTATCGATGAGATACATCGACTCAATCATATTGTTGAAGAGTATCTCTACTCTGCCATGGAGGACTTCAGAATTGACATTATGATCGACTCAGGTCCCAATGCACGCAGCATACAGCTTAACATAGCCCCATTTACACTCATAGGAGCTACTACGAGGATGGGATTGCTGACACCTCCTCTCAGAGCAAGGTTTGGGATCACTTGTCACCTCGATTATTACAATGTTGCCACACTGACTAAGATAGTGAAGCGCAGCGCTGGCCTGATGAACATAAGTATCACAGATACAGGAGCTACTGAGATTGCTCGACGCAGTCGTGGCACTCCTCGTATCGCCAACTCGCTCTTGAGGCGTGTGCGAGACTTCGCACAAGTAAAAGGTGATGGCACGATAGATCTGGAAATTTCGAGAATAGCCTTAGAAGCACTCGATGTGGATGAGCTAGGTCTGGATGAGATGGATAATCGCATTTTGCACACGATGATAGAAAAATTTAAAGGTGGGCCAGTAGGTATCGGTACTATAGCCACAGCTGTTGGCGAAGAAGCCGGCACTATTGAAGAGGTCTATGAACCATTCTTAATAATGGAAGGCTTCATCCAACGTACGCAGCGTGGCCGTATAGCAACAGATAAGGCTTATAAACACATCAATGTTGTACCCCCTAAGAGGGAGGGAACTTTGTTTTGATAGTTGTACTGAGTTATTCGGTTCGCTGAAGTTCAAACTTCAGAGTAATACTAGTTTACCCACAACTCCACTACTATTGTATACACCATAAAGCTAGTCAACAAATCTCTTCTTCCATGTGTCTATTCAACTAAATCATATTATAAGTATCGAACACTGATTATAAGATTGATTGGTAGATGATTTCTTATCTTGATCTAAGAATCGAACAATCTATCTATGCGCGGAATGCTTCTCCCTGCGATCTTACTCCTCATCACACTGAGTGGATGGAGTCAGTCAATTCAGTCATCAATACAACGTCCTGAGGCCCGTGCTGTAGCAATTGATAAGGCACCAGATATTGACGGTGACATCATGAATGATGCCGTATGGAGTACAATAGAACCTATAAGTACACTCCAGCAAACTCAGCCGCAGTATGGCACGTCTGTCAGTGAGCGCACGGACATCCGTATAGCATATACCAGTAGTACGCTCTACATATCCGCCATATGTCACGATAGCAATCCTACAGGTCTCGTCGTTAATGATGCACGTAGGGATGCTTCCTTAAACGGCACGGATGCAATCATATTCATATTTGACACTTATAAGGATGGCCAAAATGGATTTGTCTTTGGAACTAACTCTATCGGGATAGAATATGACGCTCAGATCGATAATGAAGGTGTTGGCAACTTTAATAATAATCGACAGCAAGGTGGCACTATTGGTGGGGTCAATCTCAATTGGGATGCAGCATGGACCGTATCAACTCAGGTAGGCGACTATGGGTGGAGCGCTGAGTTCGCCATACCATTGAAAACACTCAGATTTTCTTCTGGTGACCAGTCGTGGGGGATGAACGTGCAACGCAACATCTCCAAGAATAATGAGATTGCATTTTGGTCGCTTATGCCCTTAAACTTTGATCTCAACAGAGTCTCGTTGGCAGGATCTCTCCATGGACTTAATCTTAAGAGTCAGGGAAACCTGAAGGCTATACCTTATGTACTGGCCCAATCGGCCCGAGATTTTAACACTTCGGATGAGTATGAATCCAGGGTGGCTGCTGGTCTTGATATTAAGTATAGCGTTACTCCAGCATTAACTCTTGATTTAACCTATAACACGGACTTTGCCCAAGTCGAGGTCGATGATCAACAGATCAATTTAGATAGATTTAATCTTTTCTTTCCTGAGAAACGACCGTTTTTTTTGGAAAATGCAGGGCAGTTTTCGGTAGGCAGTCCGGGCGAGGTGGATCTATTCTTTAGTCGACGTATCGGGTATCTGATGATGGATCTCCAGTGCCTATCATCGGAGGAGCACGCCTGTCGGGCAAGCTCAATCAGACCAATGTGGGATTCTTGACAATGTTTACAGAAGAAGTTACTGAGCAATCAATCAGTGCCAACAACTTCACGATAGGTCGTGTCAACCATGAGTTTCAAAATACGAGATCGTCACTAGGTGCGGCATTCATCAGTCGCAATAGTGTCAATAGCATTGAGGGCATTAATACACCTGGCTATAATCATACGTATGCGATAGATGGCCAGCTGGGATTTGGCAAGAAGGCCGATATCTCAGGATTTGCTTCTACAACACGTACCGATGGCGTGACCGACGGTAATCATGCATTTCAACTGATCGGACGCTACAATTGGAATGGCTGGTTACTCCGTGCTGGCTATACTGAAGTGAGTGAGACCTTTAATCCAGAGGTTGGATTTCTGGGGCGGACTGCCTTTAGGAAAGCAGAGGGCCTGATATTTTATAACAAGCGTTTTGACGATGACTCCGTATGGCTGGAGTGGCGACCTCATGTAAGCTACCGAGGTTATTGGAATTTCCAGGGCTTTCAAGAGACCGGTTTCCTTCATGTGGACAATCACTGGGTGCTCCGCAACTTATTTGAATTTCATACTGGTATTAATTTTACTCGTGAGGGGGTTTCTGAAGCTTTTGAGATCAGCGGCACTCGTGTTGACCCTGGAACCTATGATCATCAGGAGGCGCAGATCGTATTCATCACCAATCCCAATAAGCCAATATCGCTGACGACACGCCACTTTATCGGAGGATTCTTTGGTGGGAGGCGATCGGCACATAGTGGCACGATCAACGGACGCATCGGTGATAAATTTAATGGAGAGCTCAACTTCAGCTATAATGACATCAGCCTGCCCAATGGAGATTTCATAGCAGATGTCTACGGCTTGAGGCTGTCATACTCATTTACGCCCAGAATATTCGTACAGAGTCTTATCCAGTATAATGGCGCGGCAGATCTATGGTCTACTAATGCTCGACTGGGCTGGCTACAGGCGGCCAACACGGGTTTATTCATTGTATATAATGAGACCTCTCTCGACGGTTTACAACAAAATCGAAGTATTACCTTGAAATATTCTTACCTCTTTGATGTATTGAGATAAACGACATCGATAAATAATCTACGCCTGTGCCGTAGGTGTAAAGTTCAACGGGATATTTGGCTCTTGCTTCTTCTCTTTGACTGGACCATGCAACTTCTCATATTTCTGTAGGTTGTCATGTAGCGCTTTGAGAAAACGCTTAGCATGCTCAGGAGTCATGATGACCCTGCTCTTGACCTTGGCCTTAGGGACATTAGGAAGTAGTCTGACAAAGTCTAACACAAACTCAGAGTGTGAATGCGATATGATCGCAAGATTAGAATATACCCCTTCTGACATCTCCTCGGTCAACTCAATATTTAGCTGATTCTGCTTTTTATTTTTTTCTTGTCCCATTGTATCTGTTTGTACTACCAAAAGAAAGGAAATAATCTGAATGATGTTGTGAATGAATAAATATTAAAATTTTTTGTAAAGTATAAACTACCAATATTATTTATTTCTACCTTAGCATCACTTAAGATGAAAACCGATGAACGTAGAACCTAACAAGGAGTATTCTAGTGCTACACCTATGTACACAGTGCTCAATCAAGACACTTTCCTATCACTTTTTGTAATAATCTTCGCCATAATTGGGCTTTTGTATTGTTTGCTGATCACTTAGCCCCATATTCTTTATAACTTGCTATCAAGAATCATGCTTACTATTAGGTGTGATATCTCAACTAAGATGGTAGATAGATTAAAAGGAATATTAGAATATTGTGGATTTGGCGTATGCCAATATCTCGGTGATAAAATGGGATTGAAAAGCTCATTAGTCAGACTGCATTTTATTTATCTGACATTCATAGCATTGGGGTCCCCGCTATTTGTATACTTGATCATAGCCTTCTGGCTCAATATCAAAAAATATATCCGTCGAGGCGTAAGCGTACTGGCGGACTAATCGGTGTGTCCTAAAAGCTAAATGCATATTTGATAAGATTAGCACCTAATTGTAGCGACCTAAGTCTCTTAGCTGGACTATCGTTATGAACTTCTTGATCCTCCCAGCCATCTCCTACATCTGACTCATAGGTATAGAAGCATACTACTCTGCCCTCCCAGATTAATCCAAAGCCCTGAGCAGGCCGCTTGTCGTGCTCGTGAATCTTGGGAGGACCGTTCTTAAAAATATACTTGCTACTATAGATGGCGTGATCAAAGGGCAGCTCTACGAAGTTTAACTCTGGAAAGACTTTTTTCATAGCGGGTCGTACATATGGGTCCATACCATAGTTGTCATCAATGTGCAGAAAGCCCCCTGCAATCAGATAATTGCGCAGATTCTCGGCATCGAGATCGGTGAACACTACGTTACCATGTCCTGTCATGTGCACCCACGGATAGTTGAATATCTCTGGCGACCCAACTTCAACGGTAGCATAGTCAATATTGAAGTTAGTGTTCAGTTCTTCATTACAGAAGGCGGCCAAGTTTTTCAATGCCGTAGGATTGGAGTACCAGTCTCCTCCACCGCTATATTTTAGCAATGCCAACTGTAATTCATCAGCATCTCGATGTCCCGTAAATAGTAGACTTATAAATAGTAAAGTCGTGGCCAGTAATCTCATGTATTATCAATGTTAGAATGATTCAATTTATTGTTCATAATCGTCAAGGCGACCAAACCTGCAGTTTCTGTCCTAAGTCTGGATGTACCCAAGTTGACGGGCTTACAGCCCACATCAAGAGCCTGATGCACCTCGCCATCAGTAAAGTCTCCCTCTGGTCCAATTAGAATGGTCGCGTCTCGATTAAGCTCCATATCAAATAAGTCGTCATGATCTGGCGCATAGTGAGCGATGGCACACTCTGGGCCATTGATAGACTCAAGGTATGGCACCATCTTAATGGGCCCGACAAGTCGTGGTAGCCACAGTCTCTTAGATTGTTTCATGGCGCTCAGGGCTATCTTGGTCATCCGATCTATATTGACCTTAGATCTTTCTGACCTCAGGCAGTTCAATAGGGTAATTTCTCGGACTCCTATTTCGACTGCCTTTTCGATGAGCCACTCCATCCGAGTACTATTTTTTAGTAGTCCTACTGCTAGAGCGGGTTTCGCATTATAGTTCTTGGATTCTTCGACCAGCATAATATCAGCCAGGGAGACTTTGTTTTTTTTAATATCAGATATTACGCCAGTATATCTCCTTCCTAATCCGTCGAGCACGTTCAGCTGATCTCCGATCGACTTTCTTAAGACCTTAGCGCAGTGAATTGCTTCCTGATCGTTGAGTACGATCTGGTCATCACTTATTTCCTTACTGTAAAAAAGCTGCACTTACTGGTGTATTGGAACCGACTGCAAGTTTAAGGAGTTTAAATTACCTTTGGCGACTTTTATAGGCAAGCTATTTACTCGAGGACCATCCTACTCTCAAATAGCACTGCGCATAAAGCATATCAAGCGATTACATGGGTACATTGATCACATTAGGACAGTTTTTTTTAAGTCTTTCAATATTGGTCATATTACACGAGTGCGGACACTTCTTCCCTGCTAAATGGTTTAAAACCAAAGTCGAGAAGTTCTACTTGTTTTTTGATCCAGGTTTTTCGCTGTTCAAGTACAAAAGAGGCGAAACTGAGTACGGCATCGGGTGGCTGCCATTTGGTGGATATGTCAAGATTGCGGGGATGATCGATGAGAGTTTTGACAAGGAGCAGATGGCTGGGCCAGTACAGGACTGGGAGTTTAGGGCAAAGCCCGCATGGCAGAGGCTGATTATTATGCTAGGCGGAGTTACTGTCAATTTCATCCTCGGCATATTAATATTTACGTGTATGTTTCTCAAGTGGGGAGACATCTATCTGCCTGCTGAAAATGCTACTTATGGCATCGCCGTAGAAGAATTAGGGCACAGCTTAGGTCTTGAAGATGGGGATAAGTTAATCTCTGTTGGAGATATAAACATTGACAAATTATACCCAAACGACCTATCTCGTGAGATCGTAATTAATGAGGCCCGGACTATTCAAGTAGAGCGCTCTGGATCAATCATTACGCTCAACATTGATGATGAGACAGCGCAGTCCCTAGCCACATATGAAAACAAAGACAAACTGGTATATACACCACGTATGCCCGTAGTCATAGCGCGGCTAGCCAATGACATGCCGGCTGCTCTGGCTGGATTGCAGGTAGAGGATCAGTTCCTCGACATCAATGGCCAGAGCGTATACTTCTACGATCAGTTCAACCGTGTCGCGGCAGACTTAATAGACAAACAGGCAGATATCACCTACCTCAGAGGTCAGGACACACTATCTGTGCAACTGAGTTTTAATGAGGATGGCAAATTGGGTTTTAACCCATATAGTTGGACGCGATTCTTTGACACTGAGAGAACTCAATATGGATTTAACGATGCTCTTATAGCTGGATACGATCGCAGCTTTGGCTTCTTAGGCAATCAACTGAAAGCCTTTGAACAGATGTTTAGAGGAAAACTAAAAGTCAAAGAGTCCGTAGGCGGCCCAGTAGCCATCGCAGGCATGTTCGGTTCGACATGGGACTGGCGGCAGTTTTGGAATCTCACAGCCTCACTCTCTATCATACTTGCCTTTATGAATCTACTGCCAATCCCAGGTTTAGACGGAGGCCATGTCATATTCTTATTATGGGAAATAATCACTGGTCGTAAAGCGAGCGACCGTATTGTAGAGTATGCTACCCTCGTAGGCTTCATCTTATTGATCAGTCTTATGGTTATGATTTTTTGGATAGATATATCCAGGCTCATTTAGTCTCAGTCATATGAATTATTTCGAACTATATGACATACCAGAATCTTTTGAGATTGATCCAGCACTACTCAAGAGAAAGTTCTTAGAACTCAGTAAAAAGTATCATCCCGACTTTCATACGCTCAATGACGAGGAAGATCAGGAAGACGCACTCAAGATGTCAGTTCTCAACAACGAGGCTTACAAGACACTCAAGAATAAAGAATTGCTCACTGCATATATCTTAGAATTCAACGGAGTCTCCCTAAATGATAATGATGCTGTCCCCCAAGATTTTCTAATGGAGATGATGGACATCAATGAACGATTGATGGAAGTACGGATGGACCCTAATCCTGAAGCTGTTAATTCAATAAAAGAAGAAATCAATCGGATAAGTAAATCTTTACTTGAAGTTAAATCTCAGCTGGAGCAAGATTATATTGTTAAAAAAGACAAAAAATTAACAATAGAAGGTATCAAATCAAATTTTCTTAAGTCTAAATACCTGAATAGACTAAACAACCAGTTAACCAGTCTGTAACAAACTTTTACAGCGAGTTTAATTTTTTTTCGAGAGCAACAATAATAATGACTACCATGAACGTACCGAATTTGGGGGGAGAGAAGTGGGCTCAGGTCACTTTTAAGAGGGAAACTAAATCCAAAAATTATTTCATCTCCAATCTTGGCAGAGCAAAGTCAATCGACAAAGTCAATGGTGAAGAAAAATTGATGAAAACACATCCCGATCACCGGGGATTCTTCAGGGCTAGTATCAAGGTTGTCGGTAATCTCAATCAAGCACTATATGTTCATAAAGAAGTTGCCAGGCATTTCTGTGTTCCTAAATCTGATGAGCATATCCATGTTATCCATAAGGATCTCAATCGCAAGAATAATCATGAGAGCAATATCATCTGGGTCACCGACCCTGAATGGAAAGTCTATATCAAAGAGCGTGCTAAGAAGTTCGGATTTAAGAAATCCAACAAAGGAGGCTATTATAAACTCACAGCAGCACAAGTCGCCATCATCAAAAAACAACTCCTCAGTGGTAAGACACGTCGCAAGATGATCGCCAAGAGATTCGGAGTATCAACAACACAACTCAAGCGAATCGAGCGTGGTGAAAACTGGAAACATGTAGAGCCTGCTAAGTAGTACGCCACAAGCTATTGTCTGTCATACTTGCCATAAAACCAGAGCTTAGGGCTCTTAGAGGTATCGTCACTTCCATAATATCCATATCCGATTATCTCATAAGCCTGTGCCGTCACGGTCTCATAGAAGTATTCGACCTTAAGTGGTGACTCTTGATTGCTCTGCCAGATGATCGTCTCGTCGTTAGGTGCGCTTCCCTGATGAATAACGACATCGGTTGGCTTGTGAACCACACACCACATCTCACCATTCTGCACCTTATTAACGCCTTTACTCTCCTCAGTTTTGCCCGAGTCAGGATAATAGTCAGTGATCATAACCCTTTGGAAATATGGACTCTCCAAGGTATAAGTCTGTGTTACGTGGATGGTATTGACGGTCTTAGCACCATCGATAAACTTCAACATCACATCCACATCCTGCATATTTGCTGGGCGCTTGCCAGGTTTCTGATCTTCTTTCACTAAGAATGTCCCTTTCCAAGTGCCATCGAGCGGCTTGAATACATCTGCATATTGCCGATCTGTCTCTACTACTGTTGGAATGTCAACTATATTATTGATCTCATCCTGTGCTTTACAAGAAATGGTGAGGAACAGCAAATTAAAGAATATGAACTTATACATACGTTGTCTACTATATCTTGATACGTCAAAAATACGCCGCAATGGCCATTAGTTAGATCGCCACAATGACCTCATAACAATTTTAACTTGGATAATAGGTCGAGCAGTCCTTGATCCAATTATCTAATGATTGATTTTCATGACTAAGTCGCTCTTCATCCCAATCTAATTCGGATTGTAAAACGGACATAACGTCACTGCGTATCGCATCTATGCTCACCATATCAAAAAAGATCTTTCCCGTCCTCCTGACAAATAAGTCTGCTGCCGTATTGACTAATTCATGATGAACTCCATAATAGGCTTCCGAGCAAGCTATGGCAATATTAGGAGGTAGATCGGCATATTGATCCATGCCTCTGAGGATACTATCCGCCTGAGTACCATATGTGGTACCCAGATACCATCCATAATATTCTGGCAGACCTAAAGCAATAACTTGAGTCTTAAGTTGAGCGAAGTATTGTTCTGTTTCGGCACTATCACTGAGCTTATTATTAGTGAGTGGTATGGTAGCCGTCGTGCAATCTTGGATAGATTCAATTGTATTTCCATCTAGCCGTTTGGCAACAATATCCACTACTCGTTCAGCCATCTTACGATATCCCGTGAGTTTTCCTCCTGCTATTGAAATGAGACCTGTCTTGGATTGGAAAATTTCATCTTTTCGCGAAAGTTCTGATGGGGATTTCCCTTCCTGATGAATCAGTGGTCGTAAACCTGCCCAATTCGATTCGATATCCTCAGGTGCGAGATTGACATCTGGAAATGTTGAATTGATCGCCTCCAACAAATAATTTAGATCATCTTGGGTACACACGATCCGATCTAAATCACCTTGATATGTCGTGTCAGTAGTACCGAAGTATGTCGTACGACCCCGTGGTATAGCGAATACCATCCTACCATCGGGCACATCAAAATATACGGTCTGTTTCAAAGGAAATTTCTCATATGGCACCACGAGATGAATGCCTTTAGTTAGATGCAATTTCCCTCCTGTCAGCGGCCCATCCTTCTTGCGTAGGCCATCCACCCAAGGACCAGTAGCAGACACAATGGTCTTAGCCTTAATCGTCAGTGGTTTCTGACTTAAGGAATCAACACAATTGACGCCAACTATTTGATCTTTGTCATCATAGAGGAAGTCAACAGCTTCGCAGTAGTTAGTTACTGTAGCATCATATTGAGCTGCTGTTTTAATAAGCTCAATGGTCAGCCTCGCATCGTCCGTTCTGTATTCTGCATAATAGCCTGCACCTTTTAAGTTCTTTGCACCCAGGAGAGGTTCGTGTGCTAATGCTTCATTCTTATTAAGCATTCTACGCCTATCACCCCCTTTGACATTGGCCAAGAGATCATAGACTTTTAAGCCAAATGAAGTGCTCCAATATCCATAGTTACCGCCTTCGACAAGTGGCATCAACATTTTCTCTGGCAGTACCAAGTGAGGGGCTAGTCGGTGTAATATTGCTCTCTCAGTACCTGTCTCTCTGACGAGTTGGATATCCAATTGCTTGAGATATCTTAACCCACCATGAATAAGTTTGGTCGATTTGCTGCTTGTCCCAGAAGCAAAATCACTCTTTTCAATAAGAGCAGTTTTGATTCCTCTTGAAGCTGCATCCAATGCAATACCGCTCCCCGTGGCACCACCACCGATAATAAGCAATTCAAATTCTATTATCCTTAATTTATCAATTGCTTCACGACGGGTACTCCTAGCTGTTGGAGTTTCTACCATTAGTATAGAATAATTTAGATTATTAATGCTCTCTTCACTTAAGAAGTTAGCGATATATAGTAAGAATAGTATAAATGTAGTTTCTTGCGCCCACCTCTCTAGACTCAATCACTTCACATATTACAATAACGTGAACTCTTACTCATACAATATCGTGAACAGAAGTATTGTTCCAACACAAGCATTCTTTGATGGTCGAGTCCGCAATGTGGAGTGTTTATGAGAATCTCCTTTGACAGGAATTGTATATTTAGCTGTCTGTCATTGCGGATTTTAATATGAATAGTTAACTCTCAATAGGATAGGGTTTCTTATGGTTGATATGAAGGATTTGATAATGTCCATGGTGTGCTACCATATAAAGAGGGTTTAATGAAAGAGACAAGATAACACCTCCTACAGCTTAGTTAGACTTAGAGATGTCGTATGAGCTTAGTCACCGCGCCAATAAGATCGCCGCAGCCTCAAGAATCCGCAAGAGTGGATCTTTAATGTATCATCACGGTTATTGGTTGGAAAGAATTTTCATCTTTGATTAAGAGTATGCAACCTGTCATGAACGAAGCGGGGTTCAATATTTGCGGTTAATCTTTACATTAGTATTCGTCTTAAAATTATTTTATGTCAGACCAACCTTCAGTGGGAGATAATAGCACCATCAATTTCTCACCTATAATCATTGGCACAATGAGATTAGGTGAATGGGGCAGCAACTTGTCTACACAAGAATTGGAAAACTTCATCGATGCGTGCATCGAAATGGGATTCAATGACTTCGACCATGCCGACATCTATGGTCATTACACTGAGGAAGGACGATTTGGTCGAGTGATGAAAAGAAGGCCAGATTTAAAATCGAAGGTTCAGATCACGACAAAGTATGGGATACGATTAATTACGCCCAATCGCCCATCTCATCAAATCAAATCATATGACTCAACAGTCGATCACCTGATCTGGTCTACAGAAAACTCACTAAAGGAACTTGGCATAGACTGTATCGATGTGATGCTCATACATCGCCCTGACTATTTGCTTAATCCAAGCGATATAGCAGAGGCTGTAGAACAATTGATAAAAGCAGGAAAAATAAAGGCCTTTGGGGTTTCTAATTTCACCCCTTCTCAATTTGAAATGCTAAATAGTTTTACGCCTTTAATCACTAATCAGCTTGAGATATCACTACTGTACCGCAATTCATTTGAGGATGGATCATTAGATCAATGCGTCCAACTTGGTATTAGACCTACCGCTTGGTCGCCATTTGGTGGTGGTGCTATATTTGGCAAAATTGATGATCCTCAAATTGTAAAACTAAAAAAAGTCCTGTCTGAAGTAGGTGAAAATTATAATGCGACAATGGATCAGATCTTACTAGCATTCTTATTAAAACATCCAGCTCAGATCATACCCATCGTGGGCAGTACTAAAATAGCTCGCATAGAGGCTGCCAAAGAAGCCCTTAGCATTGATCTGACACATGAAGATTGGTATAGACTGTGGGAAGCAGCAATCGGACATGAGGTGGCCTAATACTGTTTAAATAATTACAAGAACGAAGCAAAGTGTAGAGGAATGGCAAAATCTAACCCAGTAATACGATCGCCACATGTAGCGGGAGCAGAAGTGTCGTGGTTTGCACCGCTCTGTAATGGTGACGATGAATATTTGGGCCATCATGATATCAGATACAAGAGTGACTGGTCCAATACATCCAATGTACTATTGACTGCTGACAGGCTAGGCTACAGGAATATTCTATGTCCTTCCTCCTACCAAGTAGGACAGGACACATTGACCTTCGCTTCAGCCATCGCTCCGCTAACATCTCAGATAAATTTGCTCACGGCAATACGTTGTGGCGAAGTTCATCCTCCCATGTTAGCTAGGACAATAGCCACCTTAGATCATATCCTCAAGGGTCGTCTAACCATTAATATTATCTCATCTGATCTGCCAGGCACAAAATTAGAGTCGGCAGCAAGATATCAACGATCACGAGAAGTCATCGAAATATTGAAGCAAGGCTGGACACAAGATCACATCGATTTCAACGGAGACTTCTACAATATCCAACTCAACACAACAGATCCTGTTAAACCGTATCAGCAAAATGGGGGCCCGCTCTTATACTTCGGAGGATACTCGCCTCCTGCTGTAGATTTATGTGCTGAGCACTGTGACGTCTATCTTATGTGGCCAGAAACAGAAGAGAGGCTCCAAGAGCTCATGCAAAACATGAGTGATAAGGCCGCAGGGTATGGTAGAACAGTTGACTTTGGGTTGAGGGTTCATGTAATCGTTAGAGAGACTGAAGAAGAGGCTCGTGCTGCGGCGTCTAAGCTGATGACGTATATTGACGTCGACGAAGCCAAAGGAACGGAGATTAGAGAGAGAGCGCTCGATGCTAAATCATATGGTGTATCCAGACAAGCAGAGATGAGAGAATTGGCTAATGACGATGGCTTCGCAGAACCAAATCTCTGGACTGGCATCGGTCGGGCACGATCAGGGTGTGGAGGAGCCATAGTGGGCAATCCGGATCAGGTATTAGCCAAGATACAACGCTATATGGACATGGGCATCAGGGCTTTTATCTTTTCGGGCTATCCCCATGCCAGTGAGTGTAAACTGTTTGCAAACTATGTCTTACCGAAAATTAAAACATTCTCTATGCCTCAGGCACAGGGCAGAATTCCTCTGACTGCACCTAAGACTCCATTAGCTGGTGGAATACGAAATTAACGCACTCACATTATGCTAGATTTAGGAATCGTCATCGTATATTTTGTAGCAATCTTTCTTGTCGCCATTGCGGGCAGGGTACATAAAGATGCCACTGTAGAGGAATACTTCTTAAGTTCAAGAAATCTAAGATGGCCATCTATTGCGTTATCCAGTATCGCTACTAATATCAACGGCTATCAATTCTTAGGCATGATGGGCTCAGCATATCTATATGGCTTAGCTCAGGCGAGTTTAGAGATTAACGCTGTACAAGGCATACTGATGGCAGCATTCATCTTCGTCCCCTTGTTCCTCAAGGAACGAGTGATTACCGTCACCCAATATATTCAGAAGCGCTTGGGTAAGACAGTTGGTCTGTTCTATAGCTTGGCGAATTTGTTGATTTTCTCGACGATTACACTTGGGGCGGCGTTATTCTGGGGGGCATATGCCGCAGACTTGGTATTTGCAGATTATCTCACGTTTATCAGCGAAAATCGAATCACCCGTATCACAGCTATAGTTATAGGCTTAGGAATATTCTCTGCCATATATACCTACCTAGGTGGGCTCAATGCAGTGGTAAAGACAGATATCATCCAGTTCAGCATCCTGCTGATCGGTGGATTTGGAGTGTTGTTTATCGCAATCAATCACTTGGGAGGGTGGAGTGAATTGTATAATAAGACACCCGAGCACATGCATCTATACCTCCCTGCTGATCATGATACATTGCCATGGATACATATGTTTGGCTTGTTCCTGCTCAACATCAATTATTGGTGTGCTAATCAAACTATCATGCAGCGATCGCTGGCGGCTAAGAGTCTGCGCCACGCACAGATCGGATTGATGGTCGGTGGCGTGATGAAATATGTCATGGCTGTCCTAATCGTCATACCTGGTATCGCACTGTATGGCATATTAGGGGCAGATGGTTTAGCAGAGCCAGATATGGCATTCCCATACTTAGTTAAGAACTATCTACCTGTAGGTGTCAAAGGAATCATCCTGTGCGCACTATTTGCATCACTGATGAGCACCGTTGATTCTACCTTCAACTCTTTAGCGACATTGTTTTCAATAGATATCTACAAAGGATACATCAACAAGGGTGCTACCGATTCGCAGATTATCAATGCTGGTAAGAACACCATATTAGTCACGCTTGTCACAGGAATTACGATGGGCTTGGTATTATTATACGTCAAATTCGAAAATCCAGAGGCAGCCTTTACTCACACACTCAATGAGCTACGCTATTATATCAATTGTGGGATAGTAGTACTGATCTGTACGGCAGCATTTATGGTAATCCCTAATCGCAAAGCTACTTTAATAGGATTCTTAAGCACGATACCGTTGCACTTGATCATCATCCAGTTATTCCCTGACATGAATTATTTCGTTAGGGCGATGTGGGTGATCGTATTAGCCCTATTATTCGTGGTAACCGCAAGCTCTAAAGATGGCTTTCGCAAATGGAAAGAGCTGATACAATACGACTCCCCAGCTATAGTTAGGTCGGGAGGAGTTTTGGCACTTTCATTGATCTTGATTCATGTCATCTTTCAGTAGCGAGTAGGGATCACAACCGATCAATAAGTAGAGTCGTTTATCAGATTTGTCTCAGAAACTCTAAAGATAGATCTAGTGATCACTCATGATCTCCATCAAGATTCAGGACATACCATTCTATTTCTTCAATATTTAGATTCTGTCTCCTGCCGATCTTCTGAGGGGCATAATGGGTGGATAAATAATCCAGAATCATGGGCTCATATTTGCCCAGATCTCTCAACCCCTGAGTCTCTTGCATCCAATGTATCATATCCTGCCATCCCTGCCTGCTTGCTCTATTCTGGGTGATTAATTTAGCAGAATGACATGTTAGACAGCTTTGAATGATAATAGTGAGATTCTCATCATCCTTGAGTCCAGTGTTTACGTGGATCCCATCTTCCACTAAGTCCCAGGTATCGAGTCGCGCCTTATTTCTGAGTCTCTTTCTCTCAGCGGTCATAGCCAACAACTCCTCATCAGAAAATGTAGGCCCACTAAATAATGATTTGAAGGTATCTCCACTCAATACCATTACAAACATGAACAGGCAAAGTCCAACGAATAATTTTACCAGCGTCAATACCGTATCATCATGGCTTTCTCTATTCATTTGTGAACTATGCTTATTACTGAACTTTTATCGCTATTCTGTGGCAAGCATTGTTGAGGTATCCTTTGGGATTCCACCCAGCTAGCAACATGGGTTGGCTCAAGCCATCAGAATCTGTTGCTCTAACCCATATTTCATAGTATCCAGACTGCGGAAAATCAACCTGCGCATCAAAATGCTGCCAGGCATACTTGTTAGCAGCCGCCGATATGCTGCAGGAGTGCCAAGTCACACCAAAATCTATAGAATAGTCTACAGCTACGATCTCATGTGCAGATGTCCATGCATGGCCATTGATTGGCAATTTTTGGTTCTGTCTTATTGTCGCTCCTGTCTTCGGATAAGTAATGAGTGATTTAACAGGCATTTTCTCTATAATGCACATGTCTTCATCGGGAACTTTGGTTCCAGGAGCCACTGGATCACATGGCACACGATATGACGCTCCTTTCATCTTCTGACCATCATGAACACGATCCCTGACAACAATCTTATTGAGCCACTTCCCCGAACAAGAAGCGGGATATCCTCCAAAAATCAATCTAAGTGGATAACCATTTAGAATAGGGAGGTCTTCACCATTCATCCTCCAAGCGATTAGACTTTCTTCCTCCATAGCTTTAGATATGGGTACTCCTCGACTGATCGGATACTTGTCAGTAGCCCCTGACAGATGCATATCTGCTCCATAGTAGCCAATGTATACAGCGTTGGACTTGAGGCCTACATCATCGAGGACGTCTTTTAATCTTACGCCCGTCCATCTGGCACATCCTACTGCTCCTGTGCCCCATTGATTTCCCTTGGCGGGAGGATTAAATTCTTTTCGCCCGTTTCCTCCACATTCGAGAGTGATATGGTAAGTCACATTCTCAAAGCGCGCCTGAAGCTCGGCAAGGGTGTAGGTTTTCTTATGCTTGGCAGATTCTCCAGATATTTCTAAAATCCAGTTCTCAACATCAATGTTAGACGGCACTAAGCCATTATTCCTGACGAAAAATAAATTATTAGGAGTCAACTCGTCATTAAGAAGATGAGCAGGCGCCTCCATATTAACTGGGCGATCATTTAATATAATCATCTCTGGATGCTTGCCGGATAGGCGATCTCTTCTACGATCCAAGCCCAGAATCTCTATTCCTTCATGCAAATTATCGGCGTACACAATATCATACGACAACATAGTCCCAGTCGCATACAGCACAGAATTCTTTAGAAACTTCCTTCTATCAGTCTTATTCATCAGTCTACATTGAGTATCTCTGCGAGATCAAAAATTCTGATATCTCTATTATCTCGACATATCTAATACTGGATTGATCAACACTAGTATATGACCGATTGTAATCAATTTCAAAATACTCTTTTCTGTGCTAATCAGCTTAATCAGGCACCCAATTACAAACCCGGAACTCATCAATCGCTAGTTTGTCCAAACCCTCGGCGAGTCATCTCGCCCCATCCTTTTTCACTCTTAATGAAAAAATCATAAAAACCTTTGAGAGACCAGTTAAGAACAATTGGATGATAGACAAATGGCTCTATCAATATTGCTCTTGCAAACTTCATCAAATCAATGGTCTTTTTGTATTTGTTAAAGCTTAGGAAGAAAACCATCACCGCAAATGTGGACAGACATATAGACATGAAATATACCAATGCGAAAATCAAAAGAGCAAAGGTAATATTGAGTAACCCTGGGACAATAAAATAGATTGTGATCATAATTCCCACAACTTCTAGTAGTGGCGCCATGAACTCGGCAATGAACCAATATGGATAGCTTAATAGGCCAATGACACCATTCTTCTTTTTGAGTGCCATCCCCCTAAATTTTAGCATACATTCTATTGTGCCGCGCATCCACTTATTGCGTTGTCGACCTAGTATTTCAGCAGTCCCAGGCACTTCGGTCCAACAGAGTGGTGCTGGAATTAACTCTACATCGCAATTCATCTGGCGCTCCAGGCAATATTTGTGAATCTTCATGACGAGATCCATATCCTCTCCAATGGAATCATGCAAAAAACCATTTACTGCTCTGAGGATTTCACCTTCGAAGAGGCCCTAAGCATCGGAGATAATTAAAAAGCCATTAAATCTAATCCATGACGACTGAGAATAACAGATCTGAAATACTCGACAACTTGTATTCTCTGTATATAAGTATCAGGATTCATTACCTGCTCCAACGGTTGATTTATGCTATTGACTTAGAGCCCAGCAAGAGATCCTACAATAAAAATCTTCTGATTATATGCAGATACTATTATTTAGATATTTTTGCGACACAATGTGATGATGCCGATGTGGCGGAATTGGTAGACGCGCTGGATTCAAAATCCAGTTTCTTCGGAAGTGGGGGTTCGATTCCCCCCATCGGTACTTTCTCCTTCTATGTATGTCATGAGCAAACTCATCGGTATCGGCGGTGTCAGTAGAGCTGGTAAAACCTCACTTGCCGAGTTGCTCGCAAGAGAGTTCAGGACCAAGAAAAATCTTTCTGTTCAGGTCATACATCAAGATCAATGTGTCATCCCAGAAGCTCAACTCCCTCTTATCAATGGCCAGCCAGATTGGGAGCATCCTGTAAGCATCGATTGGCGACGATTTAAATCACTCATTGATGAAGATCTAAAGGCCTATGATTTTGTTATCATAGAAGGCCTCTTTGCATTTTATGATCAGGAGATAATTGAGTGGATGGACCACAAGATATTCCTTGAAATACCAAAGCCTTTGTTCTTAGTGCGTAAGCGAAAAGATCTTAGATGGGGTCCTGAGCCAGAATGGTATATCCAACATATCTGGACATCCTATCTCAGATATGGGAGGCCTACACTGAGTAAGGATTATATATGTATAAACGGGGCGAGAGATTACGATGTAGAAGCATTACTTGCAGATCTATATACTGTGGCGTAATGCTGTCATTTAGATAATCGGAGGTACAATCAAACCTACAGCAATGCGACATGTTTAACTGATATCAATTAATTGCGCAAAATAATTTATCGGCAGCAAGACCACTTACTTAGATAGCTCCACTCCACTCTGCTGCGTGTCGATATGAAAAAATAAAGTCACTTATCTCATGATGTAGATCGATACCACAAGAGTTTCGTTATTTAACAGGAAATATCATAGATATGAGGACATTAAAATTCTTTTTTTATGTCGAAGGAAGTATGACTGAGATATCTATTCAGTCACTAACAAGCTCTTTTTGTTAAGAGAATGGATTACGATGACAAGCTCTATCTCATCATCAATGCAACTAAAATGAAAAAGAATTTCTTACCTCCCAGCTATATAATTCTCGGTCATTTTGGCTGCAATCTTACGAGCAACTTTATACTGCTCATGCTCTGAAAAGGTGGTATTGAATGAGATACTCAACATTACCTTGTTACCGAGTCTCCAAACGCAACTTCCTGCCTTGTAACTATATGCGCCATCATCCCCTATGTCAGGGAAGTCATCGAAAAAGATCGCTTCTGGACCTAAACCACTTTCTCCAGAAGTCTTCTTGGATTCTATGACTCCGACGAAATAGTCAGGATATTCGTCTGCGAAAGTATTGCGCTGGAATTGCAAAAGAATACCTGAATTAGGCAGGTCAAAATCATTCCACTTGAAGAAGCATGAGCTCGCCTTCCGATTCTTGCCTGGGTATGAGCTGTCGGTAACTTCAATTTCATTGGGCTCTACACCTAAGGCTTCTGCGATATCTTCTATATCTACAATTGCACACGCCTCGGCAACCACTTCTCCTCCTCTTTGCTCGAGTACTGCATCCATGTCCAAACCTACGCCAACTGGACCTTTCGGCGACCCATCACCACCACATCCGTTACTCAGTACGGGCAGAATACCGATAACGCCAAACCAAAATATTAACCTCAACAAATTCATGGTGCAAAACTATGCTATTCTTTAAAGATATCGAAGTCAAATAAATTCACCTTTTCTTTCAGGTCCATCCAACCTGATGACATATATTGATCAATCTTCGAAGTCACCTCCATCGTTTTATCCTTGGCTTTATCCATAGCGACTTGAGCATTCGCGCCAGGTTTGCCAATAGAAGATCCTATATAGCGTCGTGCTGTGCCCAGATATGCATTGAGATTGTTAGGATTCCGTTGAATTCCTTTTAACCCTTGCGCATCCATAAACAGTAATTCGAGATCGTTTATGCTCTTATGATGTTCTTTAGAAAGCTTTTTCCATTCATTTTGCGTAGTATCTTGGATGGTTGATATCATCGCGTCAAGAACTTTCAGAGTCTTCTTAGCTTCAGTGATTCGGTGAAATTGTTCTGTAGCAATGGCAACCACCTCTTCGTACTCCTTCATGGCCTGCTGTGCTTGTTGCTCCTGCTGAGCAGTCATTTCTAATCGTGGATCTCGAGAAACTGTGATCGTTGTGGAATCTGCCTGAGAACCATATTGGGCAATCACTTTATATGTGCCTGGTAACACCTGTACTCCTCCTGGTGGATCGCTGTCAGGTTGTCGCTCTCGGCGACTCGGAAATAATACGCCGTCTTGCTGGAGATTCCAAGCTATCCGATGAAGTCCATCTTCTTTATCAATCTTTCTACTAAAGCGTCTTATAGTGTCTGCATCACTGTTGAGGACGGTGAATTTGATCATATTCATGTTAGCTTTTTTATCCTTCTCATCAGCTTTATCAGACTTAGCATCTTTCTTCTCTTTCATCTCGGACTTATCTTCTGGCTTCACCCAAATTGACATTACAGGATTAGTCGTTTTATTATCTGCAATGAACTCCCCTTGCCCATAGAATCTTATGCCTTGATATGACCGAAACTGCCCCAAATATGCTGGGCTGGTAGACACAATCTTCAAAGAATCGGACATATAGTCTTCTTGTGCCATGGACCTAAACACCCCCAGATCGTCGATCACCCAAAACGCTCTGCCAAAGGTCCCTAAGACGAGATCATCAAAGGTTTTTTGATGGGCGATATCTCTAATCTGTACACTAGGCAATCCTTCGTTAAAATGATGCCACTGATCACCACCATCTATAGATATATATAATCCTGCATCTGTACCAAGATATACGAGATTCTCCTGTTCTGGATCTTGCAGTACAGAAGTTACAAAGCTCTTGACATCACCTTTTCGCACTTTCCTCTGCCATGTAGTACCATAATCTTGGGTATGGTAGAGGTATGGCTCCCAATCATTCTGGCGATAGTTATTGACCACAACCCATGCTTCTCCTGCGTCGCTATGCCCTACCTGTATCTGTGGTATCCAGCCAGCGCTCGGTGCTCCTGGTAGTCGACTATAGACATCTGTCCATGACTCGCCACCATTGCGAGTAATATGTAACCTGCCATCATCGGAGCCAGCCCAAATAACTTCGCTATTAACAGCACTTGGTGCTATGGCGATAAGACAAGTATTATTCTCCGCATTAGTAGCATCAATGGTCAATCCGCCACTGATATGTTGCTTTTGTTTAGTCGTATCGTTAGTCGTAAGATCTGGCGATATTACTGACCATGATTGACCGCAGTCATTGCTGTAATGCACAAACTGACTGCCATAATAAATACCGCATTCTCTGCCGGGCTCTAATGCCATAGCCGCATTCCAGTTAAATCTTAGTGGCGTTGAATCTTGATGATTTGGCTTAACAAACTGGGTTTGTCCAGTTTCTTTATCTACAAGACCAACATTGCCTCCTTGAGACATAGCATAGACATATCTGTTATCGCCAGGCTTAGGGGCGATGTCAAATCCATCACCGAAGTATACTTCCTGCCAGTCGTGATTAGTGATACCGCCGGCCTTAAGCGTAAATGCCGGGCCTACCCAAGAGCCGTTATCTTGCATACCGCCATATACATTATATGGAAAGTCATCATCGACGTTAACATGATAGAATTGCCCCACAGGAAGATTAGTAACGAACCGCCAGTTCTCTCCTTGGTCATAAGTGAAGTTCATGCCGCCATCATTGCCATTTATGATATAATCGGAATCTGTCGGCGATATCCAGAGTGCGTGATGATCTGGATGCACACTATTACCATAATCTGCTATTATCTCAAATGTGCGCCCGCCATCCTCACTTTTGGACAGATAAGTCCAAAGAGAATATAGGCGATTTTCATTTTGCGGATCTACATATATCTCAGAATAATAAAATGGCCTGTTACCCATGTTCTCATGAGCTCCTACTTTATGCCATTTGGCTCCGCCATCCTCAGACTTATAGAGCGCATTTTCCTTTGCTTCGACAATAGCATAAACAGTAGAAGGCTGTGATGGAGCAATGGCAACTCCTATACGGCCGAGATCACCACTTGGAAAGCCATCCTCCGCCTCTACTCGATCCCATGTTTGGCCACCATCATGCGTAATATGTAATCCCGATCCAGGACCACCAGAATTGAAGAATGCCGGTGTACGGCCATACTCCCACATAGCTGCCATAATCTTATTGGGATTGCTTGGGTCCATTACTAGATCTGCTATACCTGTCTGATCATTAATGTACAGAATCTTCTCCCAGCTCTGACCATGGTCTGTCGTCTTAAAGACGCCACGATCTTCTGAAGCTCCCCAGGCGGATCCTTGGGCACCAACGTAGATCACACCATCTTTGGATTCATCGATGAGAATGCGGTGTATGACTCTAGTATCTGTCAAGCCTTTAAATTCCCATGTCTTGCCGCCATCTATGGATCTAAATACTCCGGCGCCACTATTTTGACTATTGCGAGGATTACCCTCTCCTGTGCCAACCCATATCTCAGATGGATTGCTCTGATTAA
>CAZAXY010000046.1:6794-25753 GCA_964489125.1 uncultured Saprospiraceae bacterium | reverse complement strand
ATATCACTTGTGATTACATAGTTACCAATGATGCATATGATACTGAGCAACCAGCAAGAACAATCAACTTTGTAATTAGAATCTCTGTACCCTTTTCAGGAAATGAGAGCACTTCCTGAAGCATAAATAATCCATAGATAAAGAAGCCCATAACAAGAGCAACCCTTAGCGTGAGTCTCATTTCTCTCATTGAACACAAGATACTCTATTAGCTACCTCTCTCCTTATTAGAGTACTCCCGTGCGACAACCTGATTTATTTCTTGGGTCTTGTTCTCATTGACCTAACATCTGCAGTGGTTATAAGGCAGATCCAGCTTGTGTACGGGTCAACATATGCCCTCTATTCATTAGACGAACAGGGCTCAATACTAAACTCAGCTGTTGCTGGAAGATTAATTATCGTTGGACCCGTAATTTGGATGGAATTTTCAGCTTTGAAAATTGCTGATGAACCACTTTCTATTGAGACATTTTGCATTATGATATCAAATGACTGATCATAGATGCCCATCAATGATCCTGATAGATTATCATATTCATTAAAGCAATCTGATCCATTAGAATCGGTCTGAAAGAATATCTCGACGCATGCTTCATTGTCTTCACACAAATTAGGATTAATCAGAGTAGATACTGGATCTAAGCTAAATTGTATCGCTCCATCTGTTATCCATGATTGGTATCTTGTTATATCTATGTCAAAGCATACGGGGGTACTTTTACCTTCACAATCTGAGTCGTTATTAGTTAGTCCTAAGAGGCTTCCATCTTCATCATATATATTAAAGTTTTCTTCGCCTACAAAACTAATATCTCCTTCAGTTGTGAAACAAAATGAAATAGAAGAGGTGTTTTGAGCTGGATTCTCAGTTGGTGCGGCAATGTTGATATCGGTAGTATTCCCTGGACCTGCAGAGGAACTACTGCTAAAGTCTGCGCATTGCACATAACTGCAACCTACTCTTACCTCCAACGGTTCAGAAGTATAACTAATACAGTTATTTACACCGAATCTAACGTAGTAAACACCGGGTTCTGAAATTGGAAGTGATTGACCATCGATGCCACTAATGACCTCTCCATCCTTATACCATATATATTGACCTGAGGGAGATAAATCTGAGGAGAGCGTTATCCCATCACTATTACAAATATCAATAATACCGCTCTCCGACAGAATAGGGACATTGTAATCAAAACAGACTGTTGACGAGACATTAGCCAACGGACTTTTCCATAATCCTCTGCCATAAGTAGAAGCAACAAGAATATTTTCTCCATAGTCTATATCCAGATCAGATATAGATACACCTGGTAAATTATCATCATACAACGTCCAGTCGCTGTTGCCAACTTTGTGATAGACACTTCCGAATCCGCTGATATAATACTCTTCGACATTGTTATGAAATACTGCTAATGATCTAAAATTATCTCCCCCAACCGGTAGCCCGGCCGAGAAGTTTTCCCAACTATCCCCGTTATTAGTTGATTTATAAATTTGATCACTGTACAGAAGAAAAAGACTATTATCTTGATAAGAATACTTTACATCTGTGAATCCAAAAGATGGCGTGTTCTTCACACTCCAGGTTGCGCCGCCATCTGTAGATATAATCAGTTCACTTCTTTTTATTACAGCTATAAGATCATTGTTAAACTGCGAACGAGCAATTCTACTTATGGTCTGTCCCTCAGTTCCTCCTATATCCATTTTAGTCCAACTTGATCCCCTGTCGATGGAGTGCCAAAGGTTTTCATGACCTATTGTTATATCATTTTCATTGAATGGATCAACTAATATTGGGGCTGTCCATGCTGAATTTTCATTCGTAAAATCCCTAGAGATAAGTCTTGTCCAACTTGCTCCGTTATTAGAACTGATTCTAAAATCCCCATTTTGAGTGGCACTTATCAACATGTCCGTGTCAGATTGAAATATATAACTATCCATACCATCGCCAATAATTTCATGTGTCCATGTCGAGGACTCGTGTTTCATAACTCCATTATCTTGATTACCAATCAAATATTTGTCTGTCACTCTATTTGAAATGGCTGATCTATATATCTGAGTTACAGGTAAGTCATCATTTAATCTTTTCCATACCACGCCATCTATCTCATGCTTATATAATCCCCCATCACATCCGACATATGCTTTATTAGTAGTTGGATGGTATTTTATATCCATCATGTCTACATGAATACTTCCTCCTCCACCAGCACTTGAGCTCACAGTATTCCATGTACCTCCTCCATCAAGAGTTCTGAATAAGCCAACATTACCAAAGGTTATTTCATTAATATTACTTGGATTAACCGCAATAGTCCAGTCACTATAAAACCAAAAAAAACTGCTCAACGCACTAGGTCTAGAACCATCAATATTAGTAGTTATTGATGAACCATTCACTAATTCACTAAAGCTCGTTCCTCCATCCATAGATTTGAATACCCCTAAGAGAGAACTTGTCGAACTCCTAGCTACAAAGAAAAGAGCATTCGGATTTTGCGGAGTGACGGCTAAGTATATATCTCGTGCATCACTTGATGAAAAAGGTAAGTTCAAAGTTGTAAAACTTGATCCTGCATTTGTGGACTTCAATATTCCTCCGCCTAATGAAATATACAACGTATTAGGACTGCCCGGTTGTATCTGGATGTCATAAAAAGGATTGGCATATGTAGTTGATGAGATCTGACTCCAAGTTAATCCGCCATCAGAGCTCTTCTCTGCAAATGTACTAGCTAAACCGTATATCGTACCCGAAGAAGTCAAGACTATTTTTCTAAAAATGGCTGTTTCTATTATATTCCAAGTAACTCCTCCGTTGGTAGTTTTAAATACTCCAGATCCGGTTGCAGCATATAATATTTGATCGTCATTTTGATCAATTACAAAGTCATGGATGGCCTCATTAATCAGATTCGAAGTAATATTGGACCAACTGTCGCAACCGTTTGTTGTTATCCAGATGCCTCCATTGGGTGCAGAGACATATAGGGTATTGAGTTCAGTGGGATGAAACTCAATATCATTGATCCTTCCTATGCCTTCATTGTTCCCACTTGGAGGGGAGACTGGTCCTATGAGAGACCAATTAGCCCCAGAGTTTGATTTTACATTATTGAATAATTTTTCTCGCTCATCCAAAAAACTAAAACGAGACGAATAAGACAAATATTCTCTTCCTCTCATTTCGGCTTCTATTCTTTTGAATTGCTTAACTCCCTTGTGTCTTTCAAATGCTTTATTGTACCATTCTTTATAAAATGCCTTTCTGACTTCACTAAAAGTCACATTAGGCTGATGAAGAAGATCTTGCCAACTTTGTTCATACTCTTTACCATCAATAGCATTATAATCTACATGCTGACTGAGAGCCTGAGTCCAAAAAACTAAAAAGAAGAAAATATATTTCATGGTTAATTGATTAAAATTTATCCGATTAGGAAACGTATTTATGAGGATAACATATAATATTTCAACATTCAGATTTTCTATTCTGTGACTAAATTGTTTATACTTAAGTATTCCATAGTTCTTCTAACAACTCGACCCTAATCTCATCTCAACAACAAGTAATGTAATCATAGCCACTCACCAAGTACCCCCTCAATGTTAGGGTTGTGGCAAACAGAAAGCCCTTCCAACTCATAGTCCTCTACTTCATCTTACTTTCTAACCTCTGCAATCTTTCCTTCAGCTCTTCATTCTCTTGCTGTAGAGCCTGCAAGGCAAGCATCATAATACCATCAGCATCTATGGTTGAAATATTTTTATCCCCTTGACCAAGCCCAAAGGCCTCATAAAAGTCTTCTGCTACGGGGCCTACATGCTTCTCCTCAGGGCGATCTTTATAAGTCCATTGCTGTATATCAAGCGCCGCCAACTTAGCCAGGATCGTCGAGGCATCAAGTGAGACGAACTGGTTCTTCAAGGTCCGGCTGGATGGGTTGGTGAGACCCGCAGTCACCTCAAAGGTGCCGTTGATACGCACGAAGTCATTGTCAAACTCTCCGTAGATGAGGGGATCGTCGTTTGCAGGTTGAGCTATGTCAATAAACAGTCTATCATTTATATCACCATTACCATTTGTCGGGCCTGCTCCACTGCCTATTATCACATTACTCGATCCAGAAGTAACAAATCTACCCGAACCTTGTCCAAAAAAGGAATTTTGTGAGCCGCTTGTATTACTCCTACCTGCATCAACTCCATAGAATGAATTAAACGCTCCCTCTACATTTAGCAATCCACTGAAAGCACCAACAAATGAATTGAAATTGCCTGTAGTGTTATTACTCCCGGATGAAATACCAAAAAAAGAATTATTAATTCCATTACTATTATTAATACCAGCCGAATGCCCAAAAAATGAATTTTGAGAACCTTCTGTATTATTTGCACCCGCCAAACGACCAAAAAAGGAATTAAATCTTCCTATACTGTTGCTCTGACCAGCTGAACGGCCAAAAAATGCATTGAATTCAACAGTCGTATTAAATAAGCCAGCAGAAGTGCCAAAAAATGAATTTGACCCTCCTGTAGTATTATTAGAACCAGAACCTGAGCCAAAAAATGAATTTGACCCTCCTGTAGTATTTGCATTACCCGAGTTAACTCCAAAAAAGGAATTATTCTCACCTGTTGTATTTGAAAGGCCTGAAAATGATCCAAAAAAGGAATTAGAGTTTCCAGTTGTATTTAATAAGCCAGAGAGGCTTCCGTAAAAAGAATTGTGGATACCTTCTGTATTGGAAGCACCTGAATTGATACCAAAGAAAGAGTTAAAGCTTCCTGTGGTGTTTGAATTTCCAGAATTTGCGCCGAAATATGAATTTTGGATACCCGTAGTGTTATTCTCTCCAGAATTAGCGCCAAAAAAAGAATTTGATTCGCCTGTAGTATTTGAAAATCCCGAGCTAACCCCGAAAAATGAATTATTGCCACCTGTGATATTATTTTGACCAGAACCAACACCAAAAAATGAATTAGACCCTCCAGTTGTGTTTGAAGCACCTGAGCTAACTCCGAAAAATGAATTAGACCTCCCAGTGGTGTTAAATCTTCCAGAATCTGTGCCAATAAAGGAGTTGAAATCCCCCGTTGTATTTGACCTGCCTGAACGCGCTCCAAAAAAAGAATTTAAATTTCCAGTGGTATTATTCAGTCCAGAACTTTCTCCAAAAAAAGAATTAGTGCCCCCCGTTGTATTCGCATTTCCTGCACTTCTGCCAAAAAATGAATTTAAACTACCAGTGAACGATGTGCTCGTATTACCAGCATCTGCACCTACAACAGTATTACTATTTCCCGTACCTGCACTTGCATTTGTCCCGGCTACATAATTAGTCTGTCCGTCAAGGTTTACACACCACATCAGAAGGACGGATACCGTACAGATGATATGAGATGAGTATCTTGTTAGCATTGCATTTAGATTTTTCATTTGTTGTTTGATTTGAGTGTTTTGATTAACTCTTCGAGTTCTGTTACTCGAGTTTCTATTTGTTCGATACTTCTTAACATATGTACTTGTTATAGACCTCCACAGTATCCTTTCATCGATTAAACTATTACCTATATTAGAAAAGTTACTTTTCTAACTGATCCAAGCGTCTCAAAATCGCAGCATTCTGCGTTGATAATGCGGCAATAAGTTTAGACTGCGAATTTATGATCTCCTGTTGCTCTTGAATCGCCTTCGTCAAAAGAGGTATAAACTCTAAATAGTTGAGTGACAAATATTCATTTGGAATCCTTGTCAATTTGCCTGACTCGTCAATATCAACATCCTCTGTTACTACTAATTCAGGGAGAATTTTCTGAACTTCTTGAGCTATAAAGCCATGACGTACTTTATCATTAGCGCTATGCTTTTCGGTATATTGATACTTAACTGGATTTAGATTCATAACATCTTTGAGAGCACTTGTGACGGCGTTAATATTCTTCTTCATACGACTGTCTGATCTTGTAATAAAGTTATCTGCTACTACATTATCCCAATGCTCTGCATTATTGTCATTACCCAAATCATGAGATGTTATTCTAGGAATGATATCTGAATTTATGTCATCATTAAAATCTACTACTCCATTTAATTGTATCACTCCAGGAACTAGAAGTTGGGATTCAGGTTGAAGAATAATTGAACCATCCCTTGTAGATAATCTTAAATCTCCACCAATTCTCATAAACCCCCCTTCAGCAGTTGCAGCCACTGCATTCATGTCGTTATAAATTTCAAGATCTCTTTCGTAATGATCTGTACTAATTTGCTGCAACGAACTCATTTTAACCCCCATATATGGTTCTCCATAATCAGCTTCTGCAAGAAACGTGTTAGCATATATATCGATTATATCAAATTCATTTGGCACCTTGAATCTTAACTCTGTACCATCCAGTCTCATATCGGGCTGTAAGTTCAGGTCAAAAGTTGAACGGTCTTCATTACTGCCTTCAGCAATATAATTTTTCGATTTATCCCAGATCTCGATATCTACACCCCCATCATCATTAAGTGTAAGGAACTGTAAATTTGAAGTGCTATTAGGTACAAACCTTAGATTACCTGATGAATCTACTTCATGATAATATGATTGGTTATTAAACCGAAAATGTTGATAACCTTCTTCTACAATAAATTGTAGATTAGGCGATTCTATTTGTGATTTTAAAACATGTGAGCAACAGAAAATTAATAGAAGATTCAAAATTTTATTCATTTTATTCGATTTTGATAGTGATATTGTTAAACATGCATGCCATAAGAGCCTTGCGCTCAATTTTACTTTTGAATTAAAAAAATTAAATGGCTGTTTGAATTAGTTTATTCATACTGCAGATTCCTCCAAGCCACACCATTCCATACCCGAAGCGCTTTAAATTGTGCATCATAGTAAACTGTTCCTTCCTCTGGATTACTAGGTTCGCTTTCTTGTGGTATCAACCTTGCAAATTCACTGATATGCATGCTTCCATTTATTTGCACCATATCATTATCAAATTCTCCATAAATCAATGGTGTCGCATTATCAGGATCTTGAAAACCAGCAGTTTCGATCACCAGTTTATTTGACCCTGTGACAGATTGGCCTGCATCATAACCGATGATTACATTGAAGTTTCCTATCTGCTCATTTCCAGCTCGAGCGCCTAATATTGTATTTCCAGCTCCATTATCGCTGCTCTGCGCAGTATAACCTAATACGGTATTGTTCCATCCATTGATTATAGATCGGCCAGTCCAGCCACCTATTAGAGTATTTCCAAAAGTGCGATTGTTCTCGCCTGATAAATATCCCACATGAGTATTATCATTGCCCGTGAGATTCCTGATGCCACTGTAATACCCTATGTAGGTGTTTCTATCAGCTTCGGTCACACTTAGTCCTGACTGATGCCCGATAAAGGTATTTTCCGTACCAGTTGAGTTGTTTTTTCCCGCTTGATAACCAACAAACACAACATCATCTACGTCCAAGCTCATTCCTGCCTCAGCACCTATCACCACTGAATTATTGTAAGTGCTATCACCACTACCAGTATAATGTCCAATAGAAACATTATTGGACCCCGCATTTCTGGCAGATTCATTACCTATGGCAACATTCTCTTGTCCTTTACTATCTCCTAATGATAGATCTCCAATGGCAATGTTATTGCTCTGACTTGTATTATAGCCAGCACCTCTTCCTATGAAAGTATTTTGATTTCCAGCCTTATTCAATTCCCCTGTTCCGGCACCAATAAATGTGTTGGAAGATGATGTTGCGGCACTTCCACTAGAACTGCCCAAAAATGTATTATCGCTCCCTGTAGTCAATTTCGAACCAGAATTAAAGCCTAACAAAGTGTTTCTCTTTCCTTCGAAATCAAATTCTCCATTTTGCAGCCTTAATCCAGAAAACTCACCAATAATGAGGTTCCTATTGATCGTATTTGGAATTAATATTTGGTCACCAATCCCATTTATAGTGTCCCTTAACTCGTCATTTTCGTTGCCATTTGTCCCTGTGAGAGACCGCCAAACGCCATCCTTAGTTCTTCCCCAAAAATCATATCCTAGATACATTATAGTACCAGCGATCTGAGATGTGTCTAACTGCTCATTAAGCTTGACAACACCTTCGACTTCCATTATAGACGAAGGATTCTGTGCATTAAGACAAGTAGTTATCGTCCCAAAAAAAATGAGTATCACAAACCTCATAATAAAAGAGCTTACTCTAAGCATTGTATTTAGTTTTATGTTTTGTTGAAATGTTGATTTTATAGTCTACTTCTTTTTGTCTCACACCACCACCTCACCAGCCCCACAACCGACTTCACCCCCAGTTTCTCCATCATATTCTTACGATGTGAGATGACTGTATGGCTGCTGATGTGTAGCTCAGCTGCGATCTGCTTAGAGCTATACTCCTGTACTATGAGATCAAGGATTTCAATCTCTCGAGCAGTCAGGAGACTATCTCCTGGCAGATCATTAGTCAAGCCGATGATCATGGCTTCCTGGTCCTTGTTACTTTGTTTTTGGCATACGTATGTAGCGTATGCTGTATGGTCAATTACATGCATATCAGGTGATTGATGTTTATATGTTGTTGTTACTTAGTGGTTCTGGTTGGTCAGCATATGTTACCTGCTGAGCACGGATAATTCTTAATTTTTATTAGTTAGTGATACTTACTCTTCTTAATCTTAGCAATTTTTAGGAGATACTCATAACTCGTAATTTCAATTTACTTGTTGAACAGTATAGGTATACCCGTATCTCAGTCAAATTTTAACATTATCCTACTTTTAGAATACCACATTTGTATGCCCGATTGATGACTCCCGCCATATTCTTAGCGCCCATTTTTTGGAATATATTGCGCCGATGCGTCTCGACCGTCCCAACAGTGATATACAGCAAGGTGGCTATTTCTTTGTTGGAGTATTCTTGAGCGATCAGCTCGATAACTTCTTGCTCTCTATTAGATAATCCGTAGTCATGTTGAGGTATTGGTATTTTGGGGATTGAGTGATTGTGGTTGTCAACTGTTACCATAGCAGTGAAAGAATTAATTATCACAATTATACTGGTCAACCTATATTGGTTACAACTCAAAATTTTATTCACTTCCTAATTTAAGAATTAACATTATTGACCTATATAGTTGATTAATAACAATTTATATTCTCATTTTTCCTAAATTAGGATTACAATATTCAGCATCGCAACCATGCAAAAAAGTAAATTATTCACTCTACTTGGGACTTTTGATGAAGCAGACTGGGGTAATTTCAAACGTTACCTCAAGGGTGAAATCAATCCTCAATCCGACCCATATCTCCTCTATAAGCACATTGCATCATATAGTCACCAGCTCGATCATGCTAAGCTCAACGCTGATTATGTCAATGAAAAACTCTATCCTGAGAAAAATCCAAAGGCATTCAGAAATATCTTGTCACGTCTCAGTAGTTATGTGATGGATTACATCGCTCACGTCGCCTACATGGCAGACACTAGGAGTAAGTCTATATATCTGGTAGCTGGACTTAACAAGCGTGGCCTCTATGACCTAGCCATCAAGCATCGAGATAAGTACTTCTCTGAGATCGAGAAGGATCATCATAGCCTCTGGACGCCCTGGTATAGACATCGCATGTTACATCAGATGAAATACTCCGATAATGCTCATAATGCACGCAGAGGGAGTGCGCTTCTGAATGAACTCATGCACTGCTACCAAGAGATGGATAACAGATTCCGGGCATACTATGAACTTGACAGTCGTCAGATCGAACAAATAGAGTCTGATGATAAGCTACCAGAGACCAAGACACTTATCAACTACAGACAGACGAATGCTAATAATCCATACGACATACTGTTTGCTCTACTCATCCAACTCCATGAGGCGGAATCCGTGGATATCTATAATGAAATCGTAGACTATATAAAGGACAACAAATTTTCCAAAAAAGATCTACTGATAACTTACGCTCATCTCAAACGACATATCCTTAAGCGGATCTATCAAGGAGACAGCTACTTGCAGACCTATGCAGATCTAACCATCTGGGCACTTGACGAAGGATTCATCCTAAATGACAAAGTCCTCGACCCGATTCGATTTTATAATGTAGTCTCCATATTTAATACTGCCATGAGATGGGAGACCTCGACAGAGCTTATTGATGCTAAAGCTCCTTACATCGAAAAAAGCAGTAGAAATGATATAAAAAACTTAGCCTTAGCACATCTATATTCCTATAAATTGGAGCCAGTAAAGGCATTAGAGCTATTGCAACAACCATTCAATCAAAGACAATCCTCAAAAAGCACACATCGCACTCTAATCTTATTGAATCTCCTTCATCTCCATCCTGGCAAATACGAGTTCATGGATACACAGCTCAATAATTTCAATTCATTCATCAAGCGAGAGTGTAATAAAAAGCAAATCAGCCTAAGATATTACACTAATGCCCTAAATATGAGTAAGGTGATTAAAAAGATGATGAGAAGAGAAATAACGCTTGCCGAGCAAGTGATTAACAAAGAAGAGAAAATCAGTTCTCGTATGCTGCTGATAAGTGTAGGTAAGAAGTGCGGACTATTAAAATAGTCCACACTTTGTTATGGTAACTAGCTTATAAATTAGGTGAGATCACCATAACTCAAAGCTTTACTTCATTTTGATCATAACTGATCTGTCTCCTCACCGATGATGAGACTCCATATATAAGCCCACATAGTTGTAGTATTTAGATGGTTAATTAATCGGTGCATCCTGTGGCACCATGAGCAACTAGCGTGCTCGCAACCCATCTATCACTGGAGATGTAGGCAGCGGATATAGCTCTGCCTGCCTTAAGCTCTGGTGTTAGCTTAGAGGACTATCGTCAGAATGTGTCTGATTGAATGGAGGTTGAGGTATATCTGCTCACCACTCCCATAGCCATAGGTTACTTACACTATGGCTCAAATGCATTTGGCCGTGTCTAATGAATTTAAAAGAATACGTACTTGGCGTATGCGCATAGCTATAGTATATGTATACCATGATATATGCGCTGATATACCAAAATTCAGATCTAACTCATCCATTAGATTTATTAAGAATTTCTATCTTAATGAGTGCGAATGTTCTTATTTACTAATCATAATTCCTCTCGGTAGATATTCTCAATCTCACAGAAAAATAGATTGACTGGTGATAAAATTCGGCAGCTATCTATTCGTCTGTTTGATAAGTAGTGCGGGTTATAAGGAAAGTGTTACCGGGTAGGGGTTAGAAAATTATTTTCTAATGGTGGAAAACATATTAATCGAAAGTTATGTAGCCTATATTCCGTTCGAATTTATCTCAGAACAACATCTAAGAGATATAAATGATTATTATAGCATTCATCGAAACGCATTTTTCAGAGCTAATATCTCGTTTAACGAAAAATTGTTCTTAGTTACCAAGTATGGAAGTAGACTTAATTATCAAGTCATCTTCGAATCAATAGTGTTTTCACAATTTCTAGATAGGGAAGTAGGGCGACTTACTCAATTATTAGTTGATGGTCTCATTACTCAAATTGTATATGCTAAAGCAGTAAATAAACTACATGGGTATCATTGCAAACTAAAATATGTACCCTCAAATGATTTGCTTTTCGAAATTTATGATGCATATGATGGAAAAAGACGGCCAAAGCACGGCAATCCCCAAGAGGGTGTCACACGAAAAAGCGGACCTGGAAGTGGTAGTGATGAATTTGACAAAAAACATCAATTTGAAGATATTGTTTTTGGTCCAAATCTTACATCCTTAATTCGGCCATTTGAATTTGATTTGGCTTCAGAATCGGTTAACGACGAAACAGAAACCAATATAGCTATACTTGACTCGGGGACCCGTCTACAAAGGAATATTACTGAAGCGTGGAATAGTTTTCATTCAGATCCTTTTGACACCTCTTCAAAAAATTGCGATGATGTTTTAGGTCATGGAACGGTAATTCACCAAATCTTACAAGAAGGATTACTAAATCAATATCAATTTATACCAGTAAAAGTAATTTCAGACCAAGGTTTCGTTAGCATATTAGATGTTATGGCGGGATTGATGTTTGTTAAAAATATTAATGAACAATACCAATTTTCCATCTTTTGTAAAGAATTCTCAAATTATTTTAATGAAAGACAATTAAATTGCTCATTAAAATACCTTCTCTTTCCAGATGACGAGGTAGCTAAATTTAGGAATGAGCACAAGAACTTTATAAGAGAAATTAAAGAAAAATTAAAGGTCCAATTCATGAACATAAGTTTAGGATTTCCTCATAAATCCGACTTGTTACATGTTATTTTGTCCAAAATGGGCAATATGAAAATAGTTTGTTCTGCAGGAAATAATCGAAATAATCTTGAAGAAACGTTTCACTCACCATCAATGTATAGTAGGATTGAAACAACGATTTACATTAATGAAGAACAAAAAGTAGTTAATACTCTTGATAATTTATATGAAGCTATTGGAGGCTCATCGGTAAAAGGTAAAAATGTCAATCTGTGGTCGGCTACTAATTACATAAATGACCCTCATCAAGATTATCCCAACAGCATCGTCTCAAAAGCCAAATATGGCAGTGCGGAAGGCACTTCAATTAGTTGTGCCAACTTATTAGTTAATCTTATTCAAAATAATGGGAGTCCTCAAGCGTCTCAAAAAGATTGGAATTTAGAACTAATGACAGACAAAAAGACGCAATCAATACTCTAAGAATTGATCTACTACCTAATTCTCGTTTCGGCATTCTCTTTTCAGAGCAAAATAGATAGCTATAGATCTTTACCAAAAGCTCAATTTGTAGATTCTCTGATGGTCTTAGAGCAGCATACAGAGTTGAGGAACTTCCCTGATACAACAGCCTATATACAATATCTCATAGGACGATATTCTTACACAATAGAGAAGCATGATCAGTCTATTGATTATGCTCGGAGAGCTATTCGATCATATAAATCGTATAACTATACAGGGTACCGATTACTCAATAGTCATAATGATATACTCATGTCAGCTGTGGCATTAGATAGCACCATATTAGTACACGACATATTCCAAAAGGGCAACAGTTTGAAAATAGATGAAAGCGGTTACCGATCAAAGTCGTACTTCATCAAAAATTACTCAGATTATCTCATTTCGATTGGAGACTTCCACACTGCCATTATAGTGCTCAAATCTTATCTAGATTCGGATGACTTTGTCAATGCACCATATTGGTTACAAGCTTGGGGTTATTTTTCGATCGCTAATTGTTATGCTTACTATGAAAACAACACGCTAAGATTAAAGCAGGGGTTGCAATACTTAGAGCTTTCTGAAAAGATGAATAAGCTAAGTTTAATGCAAGATGATTACTTTGATCACTCCCTTCAGGAAGTTCAACTCTATACAAAGTCCATTCTGAATCTTTATTTAGCTAATTATGAAGAGTCCATTGAATATCACAAAGAACACATAGCGCTCCTCAGAGATTCTGTATCTATTCTCGAATCCAAAAACGCTTTGGCATATTGTCTCCTTCGGGATAATCAATTGAGTCAAGCCTCACAAATGCTTGAAGAGATCATAAACCACAATTATTTTGACTCTCTAAGTAATCAATTACGAAACAAGGTATATAGCAATACAGCTTTAAGTAAATGGAATGATCCTGGACAGTTCGCAGAAGAATATATCCATAAGAGTATACAGGTTCTTTGGCCTTCGTTTGAAAATAGTGATAAACTCAGCGAAGTAAATTTATATGAAATCGAAAGCTTATCTGACGTTGTTATTTCTCTTCGGAATTTAGCAAGGTTATATAGAGAACAAAGCAGTTTAGAAAAGTCTCAGAATATTGTATTCATCACAGAATCCGTCATAGATCAGTTTTTTAAGGAGCAATTGTCAAGTTCTTCCGTGCTGAATTGGTTATCAGTCGTTGGAGAAGTGTATGATATTGGAATCGAAAACTCTTATGATCTTAGCGATGAATATGCTGCATATAAGTATTTAGAAAAATCAAAGAACACATCTCTCTTATATGAATTGAAACAAGAAGGGGCGACAAAGTATGCGTTCAGTCTTAACGATGTGCTCATAATGAACCCCATTACATTAAGAGAAGAATTAACTAGTTCCGATCAAATATTCAGCACTAAATCCATTGATCAAAATATTTTTATTCAATCAATATGTAGCGACAAACTTGTTACTCAAAAGAATTCTGCATTAGCTAAAATGCTGTCTGGTAAAAGGACCAGTATTACAATTATCCCTGACGCTTTCACTGCTAACATTTCCTTTGGGGCTTTGCCCCAAGACTCCTCAGATACAACATCCTTCTTAGAGCGTGACTATACCATCAGCTATCAACTCTCGGCGACCTTGATGCAAGAATTAGAGGACAAACAAGTTAACTCCTCAGGCGTATCGATCATCGCACCAATATTCGATCAAGATCCTAGCGATATATATGCCTCCGTGAGAGGATATCGAGGAGACAGTATCAAGCTCTATCATCTACCATATACTGAGGAAGAGGTAGGATCTATCTCAACGTGCTTGGGAGATGTAGATATCACCTATGAAAAAGCATCACTTATCGATGCTATCGAGCATAAACGCATCCTCCACTTCGCAGGACATGGCGTGACCTTTCCTGATGACTCCGATAATTCATTCTTAGCATTAGGAAGTGATATAGATGACCCAACTCAGAAACTGACACTCCGTGAGTTGTACGACTTAAAGTCCAATAATGAACTGGTGGTACTGAGTGCATGTTCTACTGCGAAAGGCGAAATAGCAGAAGGCGAAGGTGTGCTAAGTTTAGCTAGAGGATTCTTTTACGCTGGTGCGAAGTCAGTGGTCAGTACGCTATGGGCGGTGAATGATCAGTCTTCTGCAATTATCATGGCAGAGTTTTATAGACAGCTCAAAAAGGGAAAACGAAAGGATGTAGCCCTTCAACAAGCCAAGCTACACTATCTCGATAGTGTTGATCCTGAATATCAAGATCCTAAGTATTGGGCGGCATTTATCGTGATGGGAGATATGTCTCCCTTGTTTACGCCATGGTGGCACTATCTCTCTTATGGGATTCTTGGTTTAGTCATTATGATGATGTTCTATCTTATCGGAAAGCGATTTCTGAAAACAACTTGACCTATTGAAGCATGTCTAAGAGTTGCTGAGCTCTTTGAGCATATTCTGACTGACTATCTAACGAATTCAATTGGGCTTTACTTTGTTCGAGATTATTATTCTTGAGATGAGCGAGCGCTAATAGCCATATGGACTTATCTGCACACGATTCATTCTCTTGAATTGATTGCTCTAACAATTCTATTGCTTGAGCTATATCAGTTCTGGTCATGAGATAATGCCCTTGATCGCATTTTGGAGCATCTTTCAAAACATCTGTAGTTCCACGATCACCTGGTACTATGTATGGCTTAAAGCTCATAGCATAGAGATGTTCGTGATCTACTTGCTCATTCTGATATCTCTTGAGAATAAAAAGAAGAACAAAAACAATTGTCAAGATTAGGGCGATCCACTTCCATGGAAAGGGCTTCATATCGTCCGAATGCATCTCATCAGAGCCTGATGACGCGGGCTTCATCTGTGCCCTGATGTCATCTTCTAACATCATATCAAGAGCAGCAGATACGACATCATGATTGTCCACTGCTATGGCAAGCTCTTGATTATTTTTTAGCTCTTGTTCAAAAAGGGCTTCTTGATCGGCGCTTAACCTACTATTTAGGTAGTCGTCTATTTTATCAAAATAATCCATTATAGCAGGGCTCTTAGTTCATTAGAAATACTCGGATTCTTGGCTACTATACTATATAGCCTCTGCATACATTGGTGCTTTTTCTTTCGTGCCATGCCAGGAGATTTATAATTCATTGCAACTGCGATCTCTTGCATCTGATGATTGGCAGCCCATAAGGCCAATATTTTCCGACAGGTTTCATCCAACTGTCCAGTCAATTGAGCCAGTAAGTTCCGTTTAGATTGACTTAGTAAATTTATTTCATAAGCTACATCCTCAGAAGTCTGGCGCAGTTCTTCTTTAATAGTCCGTTGTTTCTGTTGGTGCGTTACCTGCTTGAGCCATATATTTTTAGCTGTACCGATCAAATAGTTAGTCAAAGATGATCTGATTTCAAAATCACTCCGATAACAAGACTTTATAAAATTGACAATACTGTCAGTGAAGTAATCTTCAGCATCCAACTGCGAGCATCCTTTTTTAATTAATGTTCCGATTACTGCCTTATGCAGGTCAATATCATTGTATAGTTCTTTTATGACCTCATTACGATCATGGAGACTTGTCCTCACTCTATGTATAAGGTTCTCAACCACTTATGAAAATATTAAATTGGTTGCTTGTAAATATGATGATTTATCTGTATTCATCATAACTGACAATTTATCATTCCCTATTTCGCAAGCTTTTACCTTACCTTAAAATCCACAATTTATCTGTGGCGCAAAATCAGTCTCATCAGCACAACTCAAGGTACCATTGGTATGTATTGATCATGCTAACGGTAGTATCTGTATTTGCATTTATAGATCGTCAGCTGATTATTATCCTACAAGAAGCTATCAAGGAGGATTTGGGGCTCACCGATGCCCAACTCGGATTTGTGAGTGGCCTTGCCTTTTCGATACTATACGTGATTGTCATCATCCCTATAGCTCGACTTGCTGATCGCTCCAGTCGCAAAAACATTATTACCATGTCTCTTGCGATATGGAGCCTCATAACAGCACTTACTGGTCTTGCTGCCAACTACATACAACTTGCTCTTGCAAGAATAGGTGTCGGGCTTGGAGAGGCTGGAGCAATTCCGGCATCTCATGCAATCATAGCAGATTACTTTCCGCAGGAGAAGAGATCGATGGCCTATGCCATACATGGACTTGGCGTCTATATCGGGCTATTATTTGGATTTGCCCTTGGTGGGATACTTGAGCAGCTCTATGGGTGGCGCACGGCGTTTTATATCATTGGCATCCCAGGGCTAGTGTTCTCGATGATCTTCTATTGGACGATCAAAGAGCCACAACGCCAACTAGCCTTACACGAAAATGATCATGATACTCCAGTTCCATCTGTTAGGGCTGTATTCAAGTATCTGAGTGCTAAGAAGACTTTTATATTTATTGGTATTGCAGTGATTTTGCACACTTTTGTGGGTAGTGCATTTGCCAATTGGATGCCACCTTTACTCTCACGAGTCTACGGTATGGATACTGTCGAGATCGGCTTATGGCTAGCCCTTGCCATAGGTGTGTTTGGTGCGCTCGGTACTTATCTCGGTGGCTACATGGGTGATCGATTCAGTCAAAAAGACATCAGATGGTATCTATGGTTACCTACCATATCAATATTGTTGAGTATGCCATTTGCATTATTACTTTTACTCACCACTCATAAGTATGTTACGCTGTGTGCCTATCTGATTCCGAATATCACCTATGCCGTATTCTTAGGGCCGACATATGCAATTGTACAGATGATGGTTGGATCTCAGATGCGTGCTACTGCCAGTGCCATTGTGATGATATTGATCAGTCTATTTGGTTTGGGATTAGGGCCTTATCTCACTGGAGTCATAAGTGACATGCTTGCCCCAACTTATGGAGATCATGCAGTACGATGGAGTCTATTATCCATATCTGGATTAGATCTTATCGCTGCCTTTTTCTTTTATCAAGCTTCAAAAGTCGTCAAGCAGGACATCGCCCAAATATAAAATGGTTAACATGACTTGGGCTAGCGCAATACCTCATCCAACACGCCTGCTAGGCGCACTCCAGCCTTGAGCAACCTGTCCTTTACGTGTGGAATATAATCGTGCTGATACTTCCAGCTAAAGGATGGCAATCCAGTCTCACGATCAGTATAGTTGTAGATATTATTGTAGATGTCCTCTCTCAAGCTTATGGACTCGTCGGCCCAATCGTCTACGGTACTATTCTGCCAATCAGACACGTCGCCAGGAGTAGCCTTATTGATGAATCGGGCGAACTCTGTATAGCTCAATTGCTCATGCTCGATCATGCCTGTGTCCCATAGCGAGTGGATATTCGTACGTTCATCAAAATATATAACCGTAATGTTATTACCTCCTCGATCCTGATTCTTCCCTACATGGAGCGGCATATGCAGATCTCCCACAAGATGGACCAAGTACGCCAGGGCAGTAGCTCGCGTTGATCCTCGCAAAGGCTTGGCACCTGATTTTTCCATTTTGGACTCCAACCAATTGATGGCGCTCTGATCTCCACGCAGTATGTCGGCCATAAGATCAATTGCTTCCAAAGCATCATTGATATCGTCATCCTCGGCATACCCTCTGCGGACTTCATCAGGAGTTTGACCAACATGAACCGTGGTATAATGCCACGGATCGGCAAATTTCCATCCTGGCTCCGACCGAACATAGTCAGGCCAAACTGACAACTCTTCGATGAAATCAGGACCCATGATATGATACATCTCTTCTTTGGCAGCCTCAGACATATAAGTCTCGCAGATAGCCGCAATAATCCGATGCCCGTTCTTACCCCAAGAATATGCTGAGGTGGCTATCATGAGGATTGCAATAGATATGATCAATCGTTTCATAAATAATTTATTTACCTAAGTGAAAATTACAACAAATTAGAGGGCAACTGTTAGTTTATAAGCTGAGCAATAATTAATATAGAGCTTATGCCTCGAGCAAAACTAATTCCTGAATTAAAAGCTGCAATCTCAGACCTAACTGAGAAAGAAAAAGACAAGCTCATATTTAGATTACTGCCTAAGGATCAGAAGTTGGTTGATAAACTGGAGTATCAACTACTCGAATACTCAGATACTCAGGAGGAAAGGCGCAA
>CAZAXY010000046.1:3286-6694 GCA_964489125.1 uncultured Saprospiraceae bacterium | reverse complement strand
ATAAACTGGAGTATCAACTACTCGAATACTCAGATACTCAGGAGGAAAGGCGCAACGATGTGCGTGCTCTGATTATGGAGGCTATGGAGCGATATCCATCCTATTATTACTCCCCTGGATATCTCTTGCTGACCTTGCGAGATCTCTCTGGCAAGATTACGTACCACAAAGACATTACAAGCGATAAGATAGGAGAAATTGAGCTGAACTACTTAATGCTAACAGAGGGATTAGGTCGCAACATATCTGCCTTGCGTCGCTCAGGGTATTTCTCCATGAAGACTCTAAATGAGTATGTGGTCAAGCGAGTTCTCAAGCTGCAAAAACTCACAGCTAAACTTCATGAAGATTATATCCTCGAATTTGAAGAGTCCATGATCAAAATGGGAGAGTTGTTGAGTGAGATTCCTTCTATGGGAAATTTTATCAAAGAGCATGATCTCGACTTACATAGTTTAATTGAGGGACGACTTCCGGAGGACCTTTCGTAAGTTTGACCATAAGAATAAATCGAAACATATGAAATGGTGGCCATATATCAGAAAGTTTTTAATAGCGGCATTAATCGCTCTGGTCGTTATCCAGTTCATAAGCATCGACAAAACAAATCCACTAGTTGATGCTGCGCAGGATTTTGTGACGAGGACTAATCCACCTGCCTCTGTACTTAAGAATCTCAAGAACGCCTGCTATGACTGCCATTCGCATGAGACATCATATCCCTGGTACACTAACATTCAGCCAGTAGCATGGTGGCTTAAAGGTCATATAAAAGGTGGCGTCGAGCACCTCAACTTCAGCATATGGAACAGCTATAGTAACAAGAAGAAAGCTCACAAAATTGAAGAATGTATCGAGAAAATTGAGTTACGCCATATGCCACTCAAGAGTTATACTTGGATGCACTCAGATGCCAAGCTAGATAATACTGAACGCGATGAGTTGATCATGTGGTTACAATCGTTGTAAAAGACATTGCGTTATTAGTCTAATTCATCCTAACTTTGAGAAGTGAGCTTCACATCAAGATATAGGTCACGGATAGCATATCTATTGCTCATCCTGTTCAGTCTGCCTGGAGTAGGTTTTTCGACGTCTGTCCATTACTGCAATGGACATCTGAGTGGTTTAAATGTATCTCTTGAGTCTCGCTGCTGTGTAGATAAGATCGTTGAAGTCTGCGGAATTGCAGAACAGCCTACAAATAAATGTTGCTCTAAGCCAAGTCCTGATGGAAAAGACTGCTGCACCGATAAACCAAGCTTTAATCAACTTGATTATGATGGCTTATCTCATGCGCAAATCAGTAGTAACATTGCGTTACCCTTACTTTTCATTCCAACCAAAGCATCCATTTATCCAACTATTAACCACCAAGTAAATTTTAATCCATTATGCCCTCAACCTCCTCCGTTGTCTGGTTATCAGCTCAGAGTTGTTTTGGGTTCCTTCCTTTGTTAGTGTTCTATATGGATTGGCATTCCGCCATATTATTGATTTTCTAATATTCAATAAATCTATAGTAGAACAAGACAACTATGAAAAATATATTCTTCGCCATTGTGATGATAATGGCATCTGCAGATGGGCTGGCACAAGGGCCGCCGATCACAGCTGACAAGCCTATTATGCTTGGTGGAAACACCATTGTCATTAGGACTCTTACTGAATTCAGAAATACAGTAGGAGGCAATTTCGTCAAAGCACCGTTAATAGTGAACTGGTTACCCAGTTCTGATCTTTTATTCTCAGCACAATTACCGCTGACTACCTACAACTTCTTGGATAGTGATGAGAATGATGGGAGTTACTTAGGGGATATAGGCTTAATCACCAAGTATCAATTCTACCGTAAAGACGGTCAGGCTCGGACACATCGAGTAGTGCTGAAGTCTAATCAAAAATTTCCAACAGGGCAAGAATTTGGTCCTTTTGAAATTGCTAATGGCACTTATCAGCATTATCTGAGTATAGTCAGCGGTTATGAAACCATCAAATATGGGATCTCCGCCGAAGCTGGCTATAACTGGGCTCCAGGAGATAATATCGATGAGTACCGTCTAAAGCTAGGCTTTGGATTGCCATTACTTAAGCCAACCTATCCTGTCAATCAGCTTAACTTGTATTTTGAGTATTTTGGTCAGTACAGACCAGAGTCGGATGAGACAGAATTGCTTTATGCTCAAGGCATACAATATGCACGTGGACGGCTAACAGTAGAGTTTGCTGTGCAAGTACCATTATTTCAGTCGGAGGTGATACAACGCTTTCGATTGAATAACGATATACTTATTGGAGCACGATACATTTTTTAATTAAGATTAAATTAGGAATACAACAAATGTCACTTGCGTTGATACAGTGGCGTCTGAATCATTAAAAACATTGGAAAATGAAACAAATACTTATCACTATAATATCTGCCCTCATCATTATGATGAGTGCTGCTACATCTGCTGCACAAGGAAAAAAGGATGTAGATCAATTTGAAGTTACTGTTGCTGGGTTAGGATGCCCATTTTGTGCTTATGGATTAGAAAAGAAACTCAAGGACTTCAAGGGTCTCAAAAAGCTTAAAATAGATATGGAAAGTGGCGACGTCAGCTTTACCTATCCCGCCTCAAAGAGCCTATCACTGACAGATGTAGAGTATAAGGTGGACAATGCAGGCTATACTGCCGTCACTACCAAGGTGACAAGGTATAACGGAACAATTGAAGAGGCTGCAGAAATCGCTATATCTGATGAGGTAGATCTAAATAATCTCGAAAAAACCACGCTATATGTTGGAGGTAGCTGCGGTATGTGTCAAGCACGCATCAACAAGGCAGTCAAGAGCGTGAAGGGTGTGGCCGATGCTAATTGGGATACTAAGACTAAAATCTTGAGCTTCTCATACGATGAGTCCTTAACCAGCAAGGAGGCCATAGAAGATGTGGTTGTTGACCTAGGTCATGATACACAGAATAAAAAGGCCGCTGATCAGACCTATGATGCCTTACCTCCATGCTGTCATTATGATCGCATAAACAAGGGGAATTGATACGACTCATCAAACCATTCTCAGCTCTTGGGCTCCTACTACTGCTCTGTGTGAGCTGTAGTAGGCATCATGCTTGGGTAACTTCAGAGACAATCCTGCTCAATGACGTTTCACCAATAGGCATCAGTGCAGTAGGTAACCAAATCTGGATAAGCGATGGCAATAACAATCGCTTAGTTCAGATTGATCGAACTGGTCAATCGATTGGTAATCCTATTGAAATAGAGCGCCCAATGCACATTGCTTCCTCCGGAGATCAACTTTATATCCCATCTTATAGCATTGATCAGATCTTAGTCATGAGTAATAATGCGATAGATACTTTGATATTGCAAGACTCCCTCGATGCTCCTGCAGCAGTTGAT
>CAZAXY010000046.1:0-3186 GCA_964489125.1 uncultured Saprospiraceae bacterium | reverse complement strand
TGCGATAGATACTTTGATATTGCAAGACTCCCTCGATGCTCCTGCAGCAGTTGATATTTCAGGTAATGATATTGCTATTGCCGACTTCTATAACCACAGAGTGTTGTTGAAGAGTGGTGAGGACTGGCAGGTCCTTGGAGGAAAGGGAAAAGGAGTAGGTCAGATGCATTATCCCACCGATGTGCAACTTCATGGGGATCGGCTCTATGTGGCGGATGCGTATAACAATAGAGGCCAGGTCTTTGACAGGGAAGGCAGTCACATAATGACCTTTGGTGAGGATCAAAACTTCAACGCTGCCACAGGTATATTTGTAACTGACAAGAACATCATACTAACCGATTTTGAACATGATCGAGTCGTCATATTCGATCATAAAGGTCGGGTGAAACAGATATTATCAGAAGGATTGTCAAAACCGGCCGACGTGGCAGTTATTGATAATAAGCTGTGGGTACTGAACTTTGAAGGGAAGTATATTACGACGTATGTGAGTGAGTAGCGAGTATTGAGTAGCAAGTCTTGGGCCTATAAATTCAATAGAACGACTCGTCACTCAATACTCGTCACTAACAACTTCGCCTAATTATGTAATGCACGATTGTCCGTTGCTGCAAGTGCAGCTTCTTTCACAGCCTCAGAGTAAGTTGGGTGTGGATGACAGATGCGTGACATGTCTTCGGCAGATGCTCTAAATTCCATGAGTGCCACCGCCTCCATAATTAGATCAGCCGCTCTTGCACCAATCATATGTACGCCAAGCAATTCATCCGTTTCTTTATCAGCAAGGATTTTAATCATACCCTCTATATCCATACTGGCACGACTACGCCCTAAGGCTCGCATAGGAAACTTACCTACCTTATAGGCAACACCAGCTTCCTTAAGTTCTTCTTCGGTCTTACCTACTCCTGAAACCTCGGGCCAAGTATATACGACACCTGGGATCAAGTTATAGTCAATATGAGGCTTCTGACCTGACAGCATCTCAGCAAGTACAACACCTTCTTCTTCCGCTTTATGTGCTAACATGGCACCCTTGATCACATCTCCTATCGCATACACGTTAGGGACATTAGTAGCAAGATGATCATCCACATCTACTCTGCCACGATCGTCTGTTTTTACTCCGATCTTGTCAAGACCCAAATCTCCAGTATAGGCTTTTCTACCTATAGCAATAAGACAATAGTCGGCCTCTATATTGATAGCTTCTTCAGTATCTCTCTTTTTGTATTCTACTTTGGCCTTAGATTTTAGGCCCTCCACTTTAGTAACCATATGCTTGAGCTTAAACTCAACACCAAGCTTCTTCATAGATCTCATCAACTCCTTACCAAGGTCTTTATCCATACCAGGAATCAATCTGTCTTGATACTCTATGACAGTGACTTTTGTGCCTAGTCGAGCATATACTGAGCCTAACTCCAGACCAATAACTCCACCACCGATGACCACCATCGACTTAGGCAGTTTAGTAATTTCAAGAGCCTCCGTTGAAGTGATAACCCGATTGCCATCATAGCCAAAAGCAGGTGGGGTAATCGGTTCAGATCCTGTGGCTATCACGATATGCTTAGCAGTAATTTCCTCAGTCTTATCCCCTTTGACCACAACTGTGTGGGCGTCAACAAAACTACCTGTTCCGTAATGAACCGTAATGTTATTTTTCTTCATAAGGAAATCTATCCCGCCAGTAGTTTGATCGACTACCTCTTGTTTCCTTTTGATCATTTGTGGCATGTCGACTTTTGGAGCAGGAATCTTAATTCCATGAGCGGCAAAATTCTTCTGGGCATTGTGAAAATGCTCAGAACTATCCAATAATGCCTTTGATGGAATACAACCTACATTGAGGCACGTTCCACCGAGGGTATTTCTCTTTTCTATGATTGCTACCTTCATACCGAGCTGTGCACAGCGTATCGCACATACATATCCACCCGGTCCAGCTCCTATGATAATAATATCGTATTGCATCGATCCCGTTCTTTGATTGTTAGGTTAATCTTTTTTGTTGTTCGTGTTATTCGGTTTCCCTTTAGAGGATTTGTAGTTTCTCCTCTTGTTAGATTTAGATTTATTATTTGATGGCTTTCTTGAGTCACCACCACCAGAAGATTTTCCTTCTGGATCTCTTTGTTTATTTTTTGAAGCTCCACCGCTTTTACTCCGGCTTCTGCCTCTTCCACTATTCCTGCGCTTATCCCTACCTCCTCTTTTCTTCCTCTTAGTGCGTGTAGGAAGCTCGATAAAACCAGTCAAATCCGCATACTCCATGTCATCGGATTCCTGGCCTATACTGGCTAACTCCGCCCCGAGATCTTCTGGAAATTCGCCTTTCTTATTCATGGCAAGAACTTCCTTTACACGTTCTTTTTTGATTGCAATAACTGGACCTCTACCTCTCTCTAACTTCTGGATATAGTACATTATACCCTTGAAGATATCGGTCTTGAGCAGTTCATATCTATAATCTGCTGTCTTAAGAACATCCGCTCTCTTAGGGAAATCATCTAGTGCATCAAGATAACTATCTAACTCGTAGTTGAGGCAACACTTGAGTCGTCCACATTGTCCTGATAGTTTAGTTTGATTGATGGCAAGATTCTGGTAACGAGCGGCACTAGTAGAGACTGATTTAAAATTAGACAGCCATGTCGAGCAGCATAGCTCACGACCACAGGGTCCCATGCCACCAATGCGGCCAGACTCTTGTCTACTACCGATCTGTCGCATCTCGATCTTTACTCTAAATTCGTTAGCATAACTGCGTACTAACTCTCGAAAGTCTACTCTGCCATCGGCTGTGTAGTAGAATGTAGCCTTGCGATTATCCCCTTGATACTCTACATCGCCAATCTTCATCTGTAAGCCTAACAGGCGAGCTATCACCCGAGCTCTAACCATCGCACGTTGCTCCTTAGATCGGGCTTCTTCAAGCTTCTCAAGATCGCGCTCATTAGCAATCCTTATGACCTTGCTAACGACTCGGTCTTCATTGACGCGCTTCTTTTTCATCTGTAGGCGTACGAGCTCACCACTAAGCGATACACGACCTACGTCATAACCATTGTTCGCTTCCACCACAACCATATCCCCTGTCATAGCCGAAGAGCGCTGATTCATCTTGAAGAAGTCTTTCCGAGCGCCATTTTTGAAGCTCACTTCCATATATTGATACTC
>CAZAXY010000045.1:0-25841 GCA_964489125.1 uncultured Saprospiraceae bacterium | reverse complement strand
CGATAGCTGAAGCGAAGGCTCTGTATGAAGCAGCGCAATATGAGGCTAAAGCGGCTCAGCTCAAAGCGACTACTGATCAGCTCAAACTCAAGGAGCTTGAGATAGAATTGGAGTGGGCAAGACAAGGAAAGTCTCGCTACGGGGAGAACAATGTATTTGGGGCAAGCACAGCTGTAGTTAAAGGACTCACTAACTAATATTCCTATGGGAGGAGCTATGTGCTCCTCTCTTTTTTAGGACAATTATTATTAACGTTGCTTTAACTGAGAGCGAGGTAATAAGAGGTATGAAATTAGGTTATATTCATACTCTCATTTACAACTTTAGATTTGAGAGGGAGAACTTCCATATAAGGGCTCTTGTTACCTATGTAAGAGATGCTTAAATAGATAAAAAGAGTGGTTTTAATAATCTAATTTTTAGAAAGTAATGAAAACGATATTGCAATTGATTATAGCGGGTGTGCTCGGTGGGTTTATTGCCATAGGAGCCTTCAAGATGTTAGATAAGGATACCGTAATCTATGAATATTCGGATTCGGAGAAATATGATACTAGTAATAGCTCCAACAGTATCGAACACCATGAAGCTACTGCAAACAGACAGACTAACTTCGTTGCAGCTGCAGAGATAGCGAACCCTGCGGTAGTTCATATCAAAGCACAGAACAAGGCATATGTAAACTCTCAACAGAGAGATAATTACGATCCCTTTGAGGACTTTTGGGGATATAGAAGATCTCGGAGTAGGCCTCAGGCAGGCACAGGATCTGGTGTCTTGATCTCAGAGGATGGATATATTGTGACTAATAACCACGTAGTAGGGTTTGCAGACTACATTGAGGTAATTCTGGAGGATGGCAGAACATATCAAGCACAGAAGTTAGGTACAGATCCAAGTACTGATCTTGCGGTAATAAAAATTGAAGGTGAGGGTAAAAGATTACCTCATCTAAAATTTGCCAATAGCGACAATCTGGAAGTTGGCCAATGGGTAGTAGCTGTAGGCAATCCATTTAATCTCACATCGACAGTAACGGCAGGAATTATAAGCGCTATGGGTCGTGAACTTGATATAATCAAGGGACAGAAGACAATTGAAGAGTTTATCCAAACAGATGCGGTCGTTAACCCAGGTAATAGTGGTGGAGCACTAGTAAATGTTGATGGTGAGCTAATTGGCATAAATACTGCTATATCTTCACCGACAGGAGTGTATGCGGGTTATTCGTTCGCTATTCCCGCGAACCTTGTTCAGCGTGTTGTTGACGAAATTAAAGAGACTGGCGGCGATATCCAAAGAGCGTTTCTGGGAGTTAATATCGAATCAATCTCAAGAGCCAAAGCAGCAGGTTTAGATTTAGGGATTGACTATGGCGTTGTTGTAGCTGACTTAGGACAAGATCGTTATGGTCGCAGAACTTTTAGCTCCGCTGAAGCAGCGGGTGTCGAGATAGGAGACGTTATAATAGGAGTGGATAATAAAGAAGTTCGTGACTTCGAACAATTATCCGATGCCTTGAAATTCTCAAAGATCGGGGATACTGTAGATTTGGAAATCTATAGAGAGGGTAAGAAATTAAGTGTTCCAGTGAAGCTTAGAAAAGGAGTATAAGGAGGATCGAAATGATCCTTAAAGATAAAGTTGGTTTTTCGTTTTGTTTTGAGGCGCCCATTCTTAGAGTGGGCGTTTTTCTTTTTAGAGCTTGCGACTCATCTGCTCGACCATTTTTGGTTTCCATTGTGAGAAGGTGTCGTTGAGGATGTGTGTACGGGCTTCTTTCATCAACCATAAAAAGAAGGTCAGATTGTGTATGCTCGCAAGCTGTAAGCCCAAAGATTCTTTCACCATGAATAAATGTCTGAGATATGCACGACTATGCCGATTGCTGGTGAGGCAATCTAATTCTGCGTCTATAGGGCCATGATCCTCTTTCCACTTCGCATTTTTAATGTTAATGATCCCTTGGCTAGTGTAGAGCATTCCATGCCGTGCATTGCGAGTAGGTAATACACAGTCAAACATGTCTATACCTCGGTCTATACACTCTAGTAGATTCATAGGAGTCCCTACGCCCATTAGATATCTCGCTTGATGTGTGGGAAGATGTTCGCAGACCAATGCCGTAGTATCATACATAATCGGAGCTGGTTCGCCTACAGAAAGCCCACCAATAGCATTGACTTCGGCGCTATGATCGGCGATGTACTTAGCTGATTCTATTCTTAAGTCGTCATAGGTGCTACCTTGTACAATAGGTGCGAGTATCTGATTATAATTATGTACAGGAGGATGAGCCTGGAAGTATGTCTGGCATCGATCTAACCAGCGATGAGTCATGTGCATAGATCTTTTGGCATATTGATAGTCACATGGATACGGCGTACACTCATCAAACGCCATTATGATATCTGCCCCAATATGCTGCTGTATCTCGATGGCATATTCAGGAGAAAAGAAGTGTCTCGAACCATCTACGGGGCTTTGAAACTTGACACCTTCTTCAGTAATCTTTCGGATGCCACTCAGCGAGTATACTTGAAAGCCTCCACTATCCGTCAGCATAGGTTTATCCCAAGAGATAAACTGGTGTAATCCCCCTGCACGTGATATCAACTCATGCCCAGGGCGGAGGTAAAGATGAAATGTATTCCCTAAGATGATCTGTGCTTGGAGATCTTCCAGTTCATGGAAGGGTACTGTCTTGACTGTTCCTTGAGTGCCAACGGGCATAAAAATCGGAGTCTCAATAGCCCCATGATCGGTGCATAGCACACCAGCACGGGCATTCCCCGTAGATGTTGTCTTAACAAGCTCAAATCCCATCTATCTACTTTTATACATATTGAGTGCAATGCCAATCATTATTGAAAATGCAAGAAGAGACGATCCCCCTTTGCTGATAAAAGGCAATGGAATACCTATAACTGGACTGATTCCCATCGTCATCCCAATATTGACGAAAAAATGCAAAAATATGAATCCAGCGATAGCGTAGGAGTAGTTTTTGACGAATGAGTATTTGGAGTCTTCTCCTTTTTGGATGATTCTTACAATTAGTAGCAAGAACAATATTATTACTGCAACACCTCCGACGAACCCTTGCTCCTCTCCAATAGTGCTAAATATAAAATCTGTAGTTTGCTCAGGAACATAGTTGAGCTTAGTAAAGGTGCCATCCAAATACCCCTTGCCAGTGAGACCACCTGATCCGATAGCTAATTTGGACTGGAGTAGATTATATAGAGAACCACGTGGGTCGCATTTCTCGGGCTGAAGCCAGACATTAATTCGATCTTGTTGATGTGGTTTCAAGATATTATTGAAGGCAAATAAGCTTGAGAAAGAAATCAATACCAACATCGCTACACCGCCTAACAACGAAAACTTGGTACTTATAGATTGTCTCGGATTGAAAAAGTATAAAACACCAACAGCGGCAAGGCCATTGAGGATTGCCGAATAGAGACTCCAGTCAAATTGAAAGCAAACCAATGACACCAATATCAATGTTGTCATCAACATAATAGAGAACAGTCTCATCTTACTAAAGTCCACCAAGAAGGCGACCATCATCAAGAATAAGATTGTCAGTGCAACTGAGATACCATAGATCAGCGTGAAAACCACGGTTAAAAAGAGCAGGATTGCCACAATAAAATAGAGTGATGGTAGGCCCTTACGATACAACAGGATCAATAAAGAAAAGAAAGTTATTGCCGAGCCTGGATCTGGCTGTAGTACAATCAAAGCGGCGGGCAGCAAGAAGATACCTACGGATACAAGCTGCGTCCTGATTTTGCGAAGGTCATTTCGGATGACGCTCAGAAAACTAGCCAAGTAAATAGCGGTGGCAAGCTTGGCAAACTCTGATGGCTGTATCGAAAACGGTCCTATTGTGATCCATGACGTTGCACCCTTAATCTCACGACCAAATAGCAGAACTAGTAAGAGCGAGATAATACCAAGAGCGTAAATTGGTATGGCGAGACTATTGAATATCTGCCAATCTATTAGGACAAGAGCAATCAAAGCTACTAAGGAGATTGCTGCCCAGATGGCTTGACGGCCAAACGTACTATTAGGCGAAAAAATGTTGCCACCATCAATATCATGATAAGTAGTGGCAAATATCATCATCAAGCCTATACCCACTAGGGCGAGATAGATTACGAATAATATCCAATCGAATTTAGGTAGACCCTGAGGGTTATTGCGCAGAGACATCGCTGAGTAGCTCTGTTTTCATAACCTTATCTCTGAATGGAATGGCAAAAGGGAAATCCTCTTTAAATGCTGCTAGATGAGGCTCCACATCTATACGAGTCTCATAGGCACCTATCTTCATACTATAATAGGGCGCTTCATGCTGTAGCTCATAAACCATATTGGGATGATTTTTTTCGAGGAGCCACTTGGCACTCTCTAAAGCGCGACGATCTGTCGTGCTGATCAGCTTAATCCGCCAGCCATCGATGTATGGTTCTTCTTTACCAGACTTAATAAAATAGTCCATAAATTGACTCACCTCAGGAGTCTCGACGATCTGCTGGGCGCTAAGATTAGTCCAACAGAATAATGCTAAGGCGAAAATTGAAACGACAGTCTTCATACTATTTCAAAAATAGTAGATTATTTCTTACCGTGGCACTGTTTATATTTCTTCCCACTACCACAGGGGCATGGCTCATTTCGTCCTACCTTTTGTGTCGCTCGCTTGAACGTTTCTGGCTTGGATCTCTGACGTCCCGCACCTTGCGCAGCTCTGCGACGGGCCATATCATCAGATCTCGATGCACTCGTCTTACTGAGATCGGTGCGCTGTTGTTTCGCTTCACGGAGATTCTCATCGACATTGATGACTAAGCGCCCTCTCATCAGGTAGGTACTTACCTCTTCATTGATGTTATAAATCAATCGTTCAAACAGTTCATAGGCCTCCATTTTATAGATTACAAGTGGATCCTTCTGCTCAAATGAAGCAGCTTGTACCGAGTCCTTGAGTTCATCCATGGCCCTCAAGTGCTCTTTCCAAGTATTATCGATAATGCTAAGACTTACCGCTTTTTCTATGTCCTTTACGATACTGCCTCCTTCTGTTTCGATGGCTGTCTCGAGATTAGCAGATATTGGAAGAGGCTTCTTGCTGCCATCTGTAAATGGCACAGCTATACGCTTATATCTGTGTCCTTCATTTTCGTGTACTCGTTGGATCACAGGAAGAAGTACTTCCCTGATTTTATCAAACTTCTGATTGTACAGTTCTGTGGTCTCCTTCTGAAGTTTTTCAGTGAGCACGTCTTCAGCAGCGCTCTTAAATTCATCTTCATTGAAATCAGGATCATTACCGAGTACTCTCAAGCATTCATTTCTGAATCCTTCAAAGTTGTCCATAGACTTATAATCGCTTACAATGTTTTCTGTGAGCGAAGAAAATAGATTATAAAGGTCTACGGATAGGCGCTCTCCAGATAATGCATTGTTACGTTTCTTATAGATAGCCTCCCGCTGGATATTCATGACGTCATCATATTCTAGGAGACGCTTACGAATACCAAAATTGTTTTCTTCAACCTTCTTTTGAGCTCGCTCGATAGACTTGCTGACCATGTTGTGCTGTAGCACCTCGCCCTCTTGGTGTCCCATCTTATCCATCAACTTAGCGAGTCGCTCAGAATTGAAGAGTCTCATGAGGTTATCCTCAAGGGACACATAGAACTGTGATGACCCAGGATCTCCTTGACGACCAGCACGACCACGAAGTTGTCTATCTACTCGTCGAGAATCATGCCGTTCTGTAGCGATAATTGCAAGACCACCTGCTCTTTTAACTTCTTCAGATATCTTAATATCCGTACCACGACCTGCCATGTTAGTTGCAATAGTTACGTTACCAGCACGACCTGCTTCTGCAACAATTTCGGCTTCTCGCTGGTGTTGCTTGGCGTTCAGGACATTATGGCTGATGTTTCTCAGATTCAACATCCTACTCAGCTTCTCAGAAATATCCACCGAGGTTGTACCGACTAGTATAGGCCTTCCCGCAGCTGTCAATCTTCCAATTTCGTCAATCACGGCGTTATACTTTTCTCTAGCGGTTTTATATACGAGATCTTCTCTGTCGTCCCTCTGTATAGGTCGATTGGTAGGGATGACCACTACATCAAGCTTGTAGATATCCCAGAATTCTTTTGCTTCAGTTTCGGCAGTACCCGTCATACCACACATCTTGTGGTACATCCTAAAGTAGTTCTGCAGGGTTACCGTGGCATAGGTCTGAGTAATATCACCAACTTTGACATTTTCTTTTGCTTCGAGTGCTTGGTGGAGTCCGTCAGAGTATCTTCTTCCCTCCATCATACGGCCGGTCTGCTCATCTACAATCTTGACTTGGCCTTCCATTACTACATACTCCTCATCTTTTTCAAATAGAGTATAGGCTTTTAGCAACTGACTTACTGCGTGTAATCGCCGAGCTTTGACGCTATAGTCGTTGACGAGATTAGTTTTTTGTTCATTGAGGTCTATACCTTGTGTCTTCTCTTGTTCATCGAGGAGCTGCATCTCTGTCGCAATGTCAGGCATGATGAAGAATTGCTCATCTGCTTCACCTTGAGCCAGGAAATCAGCTCCTTTCTCGGTGAGTTCTACATTTCGATTCTTCTCATCGATTGTGAACAAGAGCGGTTCATCTACAATGTGCATTCTCTTGGACTGCTCTTGCATGTAGAAGTTCTCCGCTTTTTGCATGGTCACCTTAACTCCTTCCTCACTTAGGAATTTTATTAGAGGTCTATATTTTGGCAGTGCTCTATATGCTCTCAGTAAACTTTGACCTGCTTCTCCTTCTTCATATCCACGATCTCCTGCGGCGAATAGTTTTTTACCCTCAGCAAGATAGCTCGTTGCTAGCTTGCGCTGTGCAGCGATTAACTTTTCCACTTTTGGCTTGAGCTCTAAGTACTCTTGGTCTTCTGCTCCTTTAGGTACGGGGCCTGATATGATAAGTGGTGTTCTGGCGTCATCTACTAGTACCGAATCCACCTCATCAATCATTGTAAAGTGATGCTTGCCCTGCACCTTCTCGTCTAGGGATCGTACCATATTATCTCGGAGATAATCGAATCCAAATTCGTTATTGGTACCATAAGTGATATCGCACTTATAAGCATCCACACGTTGTGGAGAGTGTGGCTTATACTTGTCGATACAATCGATCGTTAAGAATAGGAACTCCATAATTGGTCCGATCCACTCTGCATCCCGACGAGCGAGGTAATTGTTGACAGTGATTACATGTACGCCCTGTCCAGAGAGACCATTGAGGTAGGCTGGAAGTGTAGCGACTAATGTCTTACCCTCGCCTGTTTGCATCTCTGCTATCTTGCCATCATGCAGTACCATGCCACCGATCAACTGGACATCATAATGCACCATATTCCAGGTAATGTCTCCACCAGCGGCCTGCCAGCTATTCTTCCATGTAGTGACATCTCCATTAACGGTGACATAATTTCTCGTGGCAGCTAAGTCTCTATCTCGATCAGTTGTTCTTACTTGCAGAGTAGCATTCTCTGAAAATCTACGTGACGTCTCTTTTACTACCGCAAATGCCTCCGGCAGCAATTCTCTTAGGATATCCTCGAGATGCTCATCTCGCTCCTTGGTCAGCGCATCGACCTGGGTATAGAGTTCTTCTCGCTGTAAGAGGTCTTCTTCCTGCTCTGATTGGGTCTTGAGATTTTGGATATCTTCATCTATACCTGCCAGATGCTCTTTTATGCGAGATCTGAACTCTAGAGTTTTTCCTCTGAGTTCGTCAAGAGATAGGTTTTTATATTGATTAAAATACTCGTTGATTTCATTGACACGACCAGAATATCCTTTAACGTCTCTATCCTGTTTAGTACCAAAAACTTTCTTAAATATATTTAACATGAAAAAGTGATTCTTATGTAATCGATGTCTTAGTCATAGCACTATTATCGTTCCAATCGAATGGAGATGACATCTTGTCATAGTGCTTGTCGATCTAATAGGGTATAAAGATACATGATATATAGCCACTGGTGCGTCAGAACAGGAAGATTGAAAATGAATTTACTTAATCTCTATAGGCGCAATTGATGATCAATTGGTTTACATTTAAGTATAGTTTAACACCAATTGCTGAATACATCATATACACCTCATTTGTTAGAGGCCGGCTGCGATGAAGCTGGTCGTGGATGTTTAGCAGGACCGGTATATGCCGCAGCGGTTATTATGCCAAAGGGATATCGATGTCACAAAATCGACGACAGCAAAAAACTCTCAGCAAAAGAAAGATATGAACTCAGGACCGTCATAGAGAATGACGCCATAGCTTATGCAGTAGCGTCAGTATCAGAGCAAGAAATAGACAAAATAAATATCTTGAATGCATCATTTAAGGCAATGCACAGTGCAATTGCCGAGCTGCCTGTCTCCCCAGAATTATTGTTGATTGATGGGAATAGATTCAACACTTACAATAGCATAGAGCATCAATGTATCATCAAAGGTGATAGCCTGTATACCTCTATTGCTGCTGCGTCCATACTTGCTAAAACATACAGAGATGACCATATGAGAGAGCTTGATCATGAGTGTCCTGATTATGGCTGGTGTACTAATAAAGGTTATGCGACCTTAACACATCGCCTAGCATTACAGGAAATCGGCCCTACTAAGTATCATCGTAAGAGTTTTGTCGTGAAAAAACAGTTAAGCTTGAATTTTAAAAGGCATGGGTAATATCATTCAGGACATAGTTGGCAGGGATGAGAGAATGATCTCATATACATCGCCTTCAGATCCGCTTCTCAAGCGCATGGTAATTAATTCTATGGAGCTTTTAACTGGACGCAAGAAGATCGAAAGAGCATATCAGACGCTGAGCGAAATGAAGATCGACGATGTGACAGTATGGCATTACCTGTTTCCATTGCTTGAGGTGGCAATTGATTTTGACAAAGGTCAGTTAGCAAAAATTCCTCGCAAAGGACCTCTCGTTATCATTGCTAATCATCCATTTGGAGTAATTGATGGTTTGAGTTTGGGATATATCCTTAGCCTGATTCGGGCAGATTTTAAACTCATAGTCAATGAATTGCTCTGCAAGGAGGGGTTATTTGGAAAGTACCTCCTACCCATTGACTTTAGAGAAACTAAATCGGCGCTAAGGACTAATCTTAAGACCAGAGCTGAAGTCTTGTCCATACTCGATAACGAAGGCTCTATAGCAATCTTTCCCTCTGGCGGTGTGGCAACAGCAGTGAAGCCTTTTTCTAAGGACATAAGAGATCTTGAATGGAAAAACTTCCTTGTCAAAATGGTCCGTCGTGAAGGTTTAACTATTGTACCAATCTTCTTTCACGGTAGAAATAGTCAACTCTTTCAGATTGCGAGTCATATTAATCAAAGTCTTAGATATGGTCTGCTCCTCAACGAGGTTACTAATAAGAGAGGGCAGACGATCAAAATAAGTATTGGTGATCCGATCCAATCGTCTGTGTACAATCACATGAAGGCCAAAGACCTCTTATGGCATCTCCGTCAAATTACGCTTGGTTTGTCGGATCAATAAGTGCTAAGTATTGATCTTCCTTTTGGCGCATGATGGCTGTTGCATCAGAGTCTTGGTCGTCATATCCGCACATATGAAGCAGGCCATGTACAAGGACACGATGCAGCTCATGCCTAAATGATACAGTTTCGGTGTCAGCATTTTCCGCAACTCGATCTATGCTGATGTAGATGTCGCTTTTGATTGGCTGATAGCTATATGGGAAAGTGATGATGTCCGTATAGTAATCATGATCGAGATAATCTTTATTGATCTTAAGCAAGTAGGCATCTGAGCAAAAGATGTAGTTGACCTGCTCTATCTCCTTGCCTTCAGTTATCACCACAGAGTTAAGCCAAGAGGACGTTTGTTGGTCGTCTATAAGTACTGGGTTGCTATCTTCAGTATGAAATTTGATCAAAGGTAAGGCTGTTACTATACAGAAAAATGTATCTCAACCTTGCGCCCATTATCCCTATACTCAACTCTGTCTGCTAACTGCTTCATTAGGAAGACGCCACGCCCACCACAGCATCCGATATTCTCTGGTCGAGTAGGATCAGGAATAGCCTGAGGATTAAAGCCTACTCCCTGATCAGAGATTACAAAAGAGATTCCCTGAGTCGTTTTGTTAAGTTCTATCTCAACGTATTTGTTTTGGTCCTCTTTGTTACCATGAATGATAGCATTATTGACAGCCTCAGTAAGACTGATGAGTATGTCAGGATATTTGTCTTGGCTTATCTGATATTGCGTAGCAACTACTCCGATAAACTGTTCTAATTGACAGATACTCTTACTACAAGATGGCAGCTTAAGAATACGATTTGGCATATAGTTAGTGATTAAGCCCTTTTCAATTTTTGGTAGTATTCCTCAACGAGTCGCTTGTAATGCGGCTTCATTTCGGGGGATACATACTTATATTGTTCTAATTGGGCTTTTCGTTGTTTTATATATTCCTCTAAAGATGGAGGTAGTTTTCGTTCTACATCCTGACCTTCCGTGGATTTGCGCTTGTCGTCGTATTCTCTTTCTTTTTGGGCATTTTCGGCTTCGAGAAGTCTTGTGACGATGTCCTGTTGTCTAAGTAACATCTCATTGTCAAGGCGTTTGTTAACCAAATCTATTTCCTGCTTATCCATCTGATCTATGATATCCTGGAGTTCATTAGATCCACCTTGTCCACTCTCCTGTAGTCCTTGTTGCATTTCCTCAAGAGCTTTTCTTAGGGCCGCTTGCTTAGCTGCTGCTTCGGCAAAATCTTTTGCTGAACCTCCTTCACCATTCGAACCCTTCATTCCCTCAATCATTTTTTTGAGATCTTCAGTCATTTTTTCTTGACCTTCGGATATTTTGTCCATCGGCACGCCACCGCTATTTCCTTTACCAGGTTTCTTGCCAGGTTTCTGCCCAGGATTCTGGCACATCTGACTGCCTGACATCATCCCCGCCATTTGTTGTTGCATTTGTTCCATGGATTCTGACAACATTAATGCCAAATCATTGAGATTAGTCATTGTGGTACGCTGACTCTGATTGGCTTCAGGCTTGTTGCGCTCTTCGAGCTGATCGAGACTGGTGCTAAGTTGATATTTGATTTCTGTAACCTTTTCAAGTACAAAACTCTCGAGGTCAGGGTTTCGCTTGCTCAATGCTTGCAGCGTGTCCTGAACTACTTTAAAGTCATCCGAAACCTTCATCTGATCCTGTAGCAGAGATACATATCTCGGAGTATTGATGGTCGTAATGTTGATAGAGTTGACCAGTCCTTCTTGATCGAATGATAGGGTCACGAGGTTCTCTAACAGCTGTCGGAGGGTCTCTAGATCTTCTTGTTGCTGCTCTGAGGCTCCCTGCATCATCTCACTAGACATCTGTCCCGCCATTTGCTTCATCTTCTGGCTAGCCTGCTTTTGCTTAGAAGCTGCTTTTTGATTTTCTTGCTGCTCCATACTCTCCTGACTCTCATTGAGATCTTCGTTGATATCTTCCATCTGCTCCTGAGCATCCTGTGGGACGTCTTTAGGGAACTCTAGCTCATCATTTTTCTCCATGAGCTCTTCCATTTGCTCTTTGAGCTCCTCGAATTCCTCGTTGATTTCCTCTTGTTCCTTCTCGAGTTCTTCTTGGCTAGCTGATTCGTTTTCAGTTTTTTCACTGAGTTCATCTAAATCCTCGGCGAGCTCTTCAAGTTTATCGATGCTTTCCTGAAGTTCTTTTTCTACCTCTAATTGTTCGTATAACTCTTGGAGGCGCTCCATCTCGTTTTCTAAGCTTTCTTCCTTCTTTTCGAAATCTTCCATCTTCTCTAGAGTCTGCTCTTTGCCGAGCTCCTCCATCAATTTCTGGATCTCTTCCATAAGACTCTGCATCTCATCATCCACGACCTCTTCGAATAGCTGCTGCAAACGCTCTTGCTTCTCTTGGAGCTGCGGATTATTCTCCTGGCTCTTTTGGTTTTGGAGATTTTGCTCATTGACATTTTTAGCTTGCTCCAGCTGTTGTTGGAGTTTTTGCTGGCGCTCCAGTAACTGCTCTAGCTGCTTTTTATCCTGCCAGTCTGGTTCTGTCTTTTGTAGTAGTTTTTCACGAAGCTTGCGTAGTTCTTCTTGGATGTCCTTGGCTTCATCTATTGAAGAATCTAACTTGTCCTTGATTAGCTCTTCATTCTCTTGTTCTTCTTCTTCCAGTTCGTCGAGGCTCTTCTCGCGGTAGCTAAGTATGGAACTCTTAACGGACTTAGAACCATTGACACCGTCATTATCAAATAGCTCAAAGTAGTACGTCACTTTTTGACCAGGCTCTAATCCGAGGTCCTTGATGTCTAAGATATAGTCGAAGTTGATCTGAGTACTTGGCGTGATAACGATCTGCTTTTGTTGTTGAGTGATTGTCGCTCCAGCATCATTACTGATGGTGTAGACAAAGTTTAATGATTGGAGCCCATAATCATCAGCCCCATCGCCGACGAAGTAGGTGATGTCTTTTTCAATAGAATCTTGTAGCATGTCTACCTGGATCGTAGGATACTTATCTGCTATAGTCTTGATATAGAAGTTCAATGAGTCTCCTTGAGGGAGGTGCTCATTCTTCAATCTCATCACATAGTTATGATCTTTGTATATCCTTTTTGAGGCGGCGAAAGATGCAGACCCTTGTTGCTCCAGAGCTATAGGTGCTGCGTCGTCGAATCTCAGCATCACATCATCTGTTGATAGGGTATTGACGAGCCATTCTAACTTGGTCCCTTGAGGAACCGTGATATCGCCAGTGTTCAGTACTGTCTCATCTCGTTGCTGTGTGTATGATGGATAATCTATTTTAAGACTAAAGTTTACCATTCTCGGCTTGGGTAATACTTTTAGTACTTGTTCTCTATTGCGATATCTACCAGAATACAGTTGAAACGGGGTATCCTTTCTCACATTAGTCATCTTGTAAGAGAAGGTATTATTAGATTGTTTGGTCAGACGATAATCGTAATCATCTATGGTGACATAAACCTCATTAGGTAGCTGCTCTCCATCTGCTGTAACTGTTAGGGTATAGTCTTCATACTGAAGAACCTCTAAGTCATCATTATTCAGTGTCAGATGAAAGGGTGCTTCTCTTTCAAAATCTTCATTGTTATTGATGATGCGATAAGTACTATCTCTTATGAGACTTGGTGCGGCAAAGAGTATAAATAGCAACAGTGCCAGTGGTGGAAAGGCGTACTTGAGATACTTTCGATTTTTGTTGAGATCGATAGCCTTTCTGAAAGGGACGATGCTGATCTTCTCAGATTTCTGATTTATGCTGGCCTCAATGAGCTCGCGATTAGACTCGCTAATATCTCGATTCAGTTGTAGAACATTGACTAATCGATCTTCGACATCAGTAAAATGCTCACCTAGAATCTTAGCCGCAGTATCATGTGAGATGATGCTGCCTAACCTGAAGTAACTTGCCAATGGCCAGATCACCAGATATAGCAGTGATCCTAATGAGCCGAAGATGTATGAGTAGAAAAGAACTTTACGTCCTCCCTGTGACAAATAGAACTGGTGCTCTAAGAAACTGTAGAGGAGAAAAACCCCAATAGTGGTTGCCGCAAAGAGGATTGCGCCTCTAATTGTCTTATTGATATAGTACTTCCTTATAAATTGGTCAAGTTTTTGAATAAGGAGAGAATAATGGGAAGAATTACTCATAAACACTATGCTGTTTAAACATTACACTGATCTGTATCACTCAAAAACTCGTGAGTAAGCATATAAAGCTATGTAAACTTTTGATACAGATCAAGTTATGTATGTAAATGGCTACATAAGAAAATCATAAATAAACTATTTTGGCATAGATATGAAGGTTCTGCTTTTCGGACGGTATGTGAAAGAAAGTAACTATAACTCTATTAGACAAGTTATAGACTGTGCCCGTAAGCATGACTACGAGGTGTTCGCCAATCAGGATGTACATGATCATCTATCTGCTATAGGGATAGATACCGATATTCCACTATTGGCAACACACGAAGAACTCAGAAAGATGTCAGTGGATTTAGTGATGACCCTTGGCGGGGATGGGACAATACTACAGGCCACTACCTTAATAAGAGATCTGGCCATACCTATATTAGGGGTCAATCTGGGGCGATTAGGTTTTTTAGCAAGTATTGAGGAGCGGTATATTTCAGAATCATTTAATCAAATCGATAATTCACGCTATGAGCTTGAGAGGAGGAGGATGATTTTTTTAGAGTCTTCTCCCGATCTTTTTGGTGATGAGCCTTTTGCGCTTAACGATTTTACGTTGCACAAGAGAGATACATCATCCATGATTACGATTCATACCTATATCAATGGAGACTATCTCAATAGCTACTGGGCAGATGGGCTCATTGTCTCAACCCCTACTGGCTCTACGGGGTATTCCTTGAGTTGTGGCGGTCCTATCATCTTTCCTAACTGTGGCAATTTTGTGATCACTCCGGTTGCTCCTCATAATCTTAACGTTCGACCTTTAGTTATTTCTGATGATGCCGTAATCAGTTTTGAAATTGAGGGAAGAACAGAGAACTTCCTTTGCACATTGGATTCTAGGTTTGAGACTATCACATCGGAGCATCAACTAGCGGTGCGTAAGTGTGACTTTGATACACACCTGATGCGTCTTAAGAATACGACGTTCTTAAAAACTATCCAAGATAAGCTTGGATGGGGCAACGATAAGCGTAACTAAGGCATATAATTAAATGAATAGTTATTATTTTTAATAATCGGATGCAAGACGCACAGCACATATTTGAAGAGTACCAAGGTATAGAGCCTAACGACTACTTGGAGAAGATTCGCTTCTACGAACAACGTAGCGAACAGATTTTCTCATTAGACGAGGACCAACAGTGCTTTATGAAATATGAGTTTGTCAATGCACTATTTGACCTTGGGCGTTATGAGAAGGTGCTCGTAGAGATTGATGACCTGATAGAATTCGTTTTCTTAAATAATATTTCTTACTCTGGGGAAGATAGTTTCTCTGAACTCATTTTCCTTAAGGCAGCATCTACTTATCATAAGGGAGACTACGAAAATGCTGCCAGACTCAGTCGTCAGCTCATTGGAGTCAAGCCAGATGATCAAGCATATGGGGAGTTACATAAAAATGCGATTCGCCAGAAACTAAAACAGAAATACACTGACCTTAGATTAGTAGCGATCTTGTTGATCTTGTCATGTGCTATTGTGGGTGGAGTATATTACTTCAAGTATGGCATCACAGAGGATAAGGTCAATTGGTCCTTAATAGTTGTGAACTCTATAGCCATATTGAGTTTGGCGATTACGCTGACCACTTTCGATTTGGTGGCTAGATACAAGCTGATTGCGGTAAGAAAAGAAATTTCTGCAAAAAGAAAGGCGAGCAAATAAGCTCATGGTGATCTTGCTCTCGTGGCAAGAAATAATCTATATTTGCCAGCCATAAATTATGGTCGGGTGGCCGAGTGGCTAGGCAGAGGTCTGCAAAACCTCGTACAGCGGTTCGAATCCGCTTCCGACCTCAGGGACCCTCTATCTTAATGGATAGGGGGTTTTTGTTTTTAATGTATTAAGAAGAAATGAGCTTCAAGTGTAGAGATAGATAATGCATCTTATCAATTAGACAAAAGTTGCTTCAAGCAATTTGTAAGAATCCAATTCAAATTTTCACATATTTTTGTATTATAGCTTAATGAAAAATGCGGTTGTCAATATTCTATTAGGAGCAATTTTTTTGTTTGCATTGCCAGCATATTGTCAATCTGGGAATACATTTCTTGGCGACAATGCAGGAAACTCAAACACAACCGGAAGTTCAAATTCGTTTTATGGATCTCTGACTGGAGAAAGCAACATGACTGGAGGTTCAAATTCATTTTATGGAGAATCTGCGGGTCGGGACAATACTACAGGAAATTCTAATTCATGTTTTGGCAGATTCTGCGGTGAGCATAATGTTTCTGGAGGGAGTAATTCATTCTACGGAAACTCGGCAGGTCGCTTCAATACCACAGGAAATTCTAATTCGTATTTCGGGCAAAATGCGGGTCGAAACAATATTACGGGCTTTTCTAATTCGTTTTTTGGCTTTTCAGCGGGTAATCAGAATACCGGCAGACAAAATACTTTTTTCGGATGGCACGCAGGAAGCGAAATTATTAATGGGTCACGAAATATTATAATTGGTCATGGTGCTGGGCCTTCATCTGCGAATTCTTCTGTCAGCAATCGCCTATTTATAGACGTTAATGGAAACAATACTGGTAATGACGAACCGCTGATTTACGGAGAGTTTGATAACGATTTTGTTCGAATAAATGGGACCTTTGAAGTAACAGCGGGTTTAAATAATCCTTCCAGTATTAAGTTAAAAGATCGATTCATGTCAGTAGCCCCGGCGCTGATACTAGAGAAAATCAATGCCCTTGATATTACAGAGTGGTCTTACAAGACTAATCCTGATGTAAGGCATATTGGACCAACGGCAGAATCTTTTTATGAGGCCTTTGGTTTAGGAACAGGTGGAGACAATATTTCAACTATAGATGCTGATGGTGTTTCTTTAGTGGCTATTCAGGCCTTGACCAATCAACTTGAAGAACAACAAAAACAGATGGACGATAAAGACCATGAAATTCTCGAGCTCCAAGAAGAAATTAATGAAATAAGGCAGCAGCTAAATGATATAAAATCTTTCCTTTCTAATAAGGAATAATTGTACAATATGAAAAAGGTATGCCCTCTATCTCAACTGATAGGGGGTTTGTTGTTACTACATCTGTGAATTATCAAAGATTATAATTAATTCCATAATTGATTTTCATGAAGTACATATTGCCACTTTTTGTTTTTCTCGTGATCAGTTGTGATAATAGCCCGTCATGTAGCTGTGCTGATATCGAAAATAAAATCTGGTACTATGCAAGTGTGGATAGAGATTTTGCCGGCAGATCAAATTGCTATCTAATCGATGATTTTACGTTAAGAGATGGGCAAATTGATATTTTCAGAAGTGGCACTGATGGAGGCAACGTCGTATTAGAGTATGTTGAGCTTGAAAATATTGGACGGTATACGTTTGATGATGATTGTATTCTTAATATTGAATCAATAGATGAAGACCTTTTTTTCTCCGATCAAGCTTCATGTTCTAATAATGGTTTGCATTTTACATTGTTTAATGGTCGTTTTGATCAACACAGAATTGATATTGTTGATTGCAATACAATAGTTGTCAATTCACTTGTATTGGTAGATACAAGGCCCTAAACAAAGTTTCAGTTGATTTCAGAGGTATAAAGGGATATTCAGAAGTAGGGACATAGTTGTCTGCATCAACTATACCTAAAAATTTGCCTATTTCAGTAGATAAGTTTTTATTTGACTTGATCCTACGTACTGCATGGCTTTTCATGACGCCATCATATGATAGCTTAAAGATAGAGTATTTTGTACTCCATTCCTATCTTGGACATAACGGCTGTCTATGCATAAATCTCCATAGACTACGCTTCAAGATAATGAGGAGCTTATCCCCCATACCGATCCTCATAGATCTGCTCCATCTCAGTATAAAACCTCTCTCCATACTTTCTAATTATTGCATCCTTAACAAATCGGAATACCGGCATTGACAACTCCTCACCTAGTTTACAGGCGGCACTACATATACCCCACTCATCATAGTTGATCGCTTCGAATCCCGAGTCTTCATTGCTCGTCACCCGCAGCGGATAGAGCTGACAAGAGACTGGTTTAATGAAATCTGTTTGTCCGGCGTTATAGGCTTTCTGAAAAGAGCACACAGCTGTGCCTGTTTCATCTTTTAACAAGAAAGCGCAGGAGCTATCCTTCATGAGCGGTGTTACCTCTCCGCCATATTCCTTATCATATGGAGCAATGCCTAGATCTTCGATTTGGGCGATTGCTTCATCAGAGAGATATTGCTTAACAGTGGGATATGCAGTGTTGATTTGCTCAATTTCATGCTTGGCAACCGGGGCGCCATAATCCCCTTCCAAGCAGCACGCACCCTTGCATTTATCAATATGACAGACGAACTGTCGGCTGAACACCTCCTCACTCACGAGGACCTCCTGTATTAGGTACATTTTTAAAACTTTTAGTGCCTTAGAATAATTATAATATTAAATATGCTCTAACCAGAATAAATCTATGTTTCAGCATTATTTTTGCACGAAATACGAAAGAAGTAAAGTAACTCACGATTATGGACAAACTGAAGGAAATATTTAAAGAGAAGTCGGATAAGCTCAAAGTAGAGGTTAAATCCTTACTTAAGGAGCATGGAGGAAAAACTGTCGGTGAAGTTACTTTGAAGCAGGTATTTGGAGGGATGAGAGGAGTCAAGAGCATGGTATGGACGGCGTCCAATCTTGATGCTGAAGAAGGCATCCGATTCAGAGGATATAACATCCCTCAACTTAGAGAAATTCTTCCAACTCGAGAGGGAGACAATGAGCCTCTTCCTGAGGGATTATTTTGGTTGATGTTGACAGGTGAGTTGCCGACAGCAGAAGATGTCAAGTGGTTGAGTGATGAGTGGGAGCGCCGTGGAGCAGTACCACAACATACATTTGATATGTTAGATGCACTTCCAGATGACACCCATCCAATGGCACAATTCAGTGCTGCCATAGTATCTATGGAGTCAGAGAGTGTGTTTAGTAAAAGATACGCCGAGGGCAGCATGACTAAACATGACTATTGGGATGCAACATATGAGGACACCATGAACCTCGTTGCTAAGCTGCCAAGAGTTGCCGCTTATATCTATAGAAAATCATTTCACGGAAATAAACAGATCAGCCCTGATAACAGTCTAGACTGGTCAGGAAACTTCGCTCATCAGTTGGGGATTAATGATCCAAAGTTCATGAGCCTGATGAGATTGTATCTAACCATTCATGCAGATCACGAGGGAGGTAATGCCTCGGCACATACCACTCACTTGGTAGGCTCTACCTTGAGTAGTACCTATATGTCACTTGCTGGTGGCATGAATAGCCTTGCTGGCCCACTTCACGGCTTAGCTAATCAAGAGGTGATCAAGTTTATATTTGAGATGCTCGAAGAACTTGGTACTGATGATCCAACGAAGGAACAAATTGCAGCATTCGTGCAGAAGACGCTTGATAATGGAAAGGTGATTCCAGGATATGGTCATGCAGTGTTGCGTCAGCCTGATCCGCGATTTACAGCGCAGAAGGGATTCGCAGAACGTAATTTGCCGGACTCTAAAATTGTCAATGTGGTCTGGAAGCTTTTCGAAGTGGTTCCGCCAATCCTTGATAGTTTAGGTAAGGTTAAGAATCCATGGCCAAATGTGGATGCACACTCCGGAGCATTACTGGTACACTTTGGATTAAAGGAATACACCTATTACACGGTATTATTTGGTGTTTCAAGGGCACTCGGAGTTTTAGTATCCTTATGTTGGTCACGTGCCCTTGGGTTCCCACTTGAGAGACCAAAGTCAGTAACTATGGATTGGGTTCGTGAAACTATAAAGGCAAGTTGAATGAATTTTCCAGAAGAATTAAAATATACCAAAGAGCATGAGTGGGTTGCTATCAAAGATGGAATCGCCACGATCGGTATCACAGAACATGCTCAAAGCGAGCTCGGAGAAATAGTCTATGTCGAGATAGAGACCGTAGGCGAAGATGTTGCTAAAGATGAAGTCTTTGGGACTGTCGAGGCGGTCAAGACTACATCAGATTTATTTATGCCTTTAGCTGGCAAGGTCGTGGAGTTCAATGATCAACTCAATGAAGAAGAAGGAGATAATCCAGGTCTCATTAATGAAGATCCTTACGGCGAGGGCTGGATCATTAAGATAGAAATCGCCGACGAAGCTGAAGCGGCCGAACTCTTATCAGCGGCTGATTATACAAATTTAATTTCCTGACGCACCATAATCTATTGTAGCAGCATCTATGAGAGTAAAGGATATATGGTGTAAGCCATACACTACTCTCACAATCTGCTGGGTAATAGTGATTATAGTTTTGCTGTGGACGTCGCCAAGTGATCTTGATGTAGATCAAGTAAGATTGCCTGAAGGGTTTGACAAACTTATTCACCTATTCCTTTTCGCAACGTTGTACGTCCTGTGCGCAAAGGCGCATAGAGAACAAAATCTAACGATCTCACTGGCGATGGTTCTGATAGGTGTAATTGTATTCGCATTATTTACTGAAGTCACACAACTATATATATCGGGGCGATCCTTTGAGATATTAGATATGATAGCAAATACGGTAGGTGCTGTAATGGCCCACGTAATTATGAATCGTATACTAAACTAGGGATTATGGATATCGCATTATCTGCGTCAGGAGTTCTCGTTGGCATAGCAGCGTTGACACTGATCATACTCAGCTTGATTGTAGTTTTAAGAATAATATTTAGGTTCAAGGAAGGCCTTGCCGAAAAGGGAAAGACTCCATCAGGTCCTAATCAACTCATGTCTCGGACTAAATATTCTGAAGTCAATGTCTTCAAACACAGTGGTTCATTGTTGAGAGTTGGATTAGCATCAGCATTGGCCTTTTCGGTGATAGCCTTTAGCTGGACCACTTATGATGGCGTTTTTGTTGATCCAGGATATACGCTGGACACCGATGAGATTTTTGAGTTAGAGCCACCAAGAACGGATGCGCCGCCACCAGAGATAAAACCTCCTCCGGCAGATCCGATCATAGAGGAGGTGCCAGAAGAAGAGATCCCGGAGGATCAACCAGAATTTGAAGTGCCTGATGTAGAGGATGATTTCAGCTTGGAGGAGGTATCTGTATCAGAGCCGAAGAAAAAAGTCGCTCCAGCTCCAGTCTTGCCATTGCCAGATGCACCAGATGATGGAATCGAAGAAATTAGAAAATTTGTGGAAGAAATGCCTCGATTTCCTGGATGTGAGAACATGTGCGAGTCTGTTGAAGAATTGAAGGCTTGCTCAGACAAGAAATTATTGGAATATCTCTACAAGAATCTAAAGTATCCTGCTGTTGCTCGAGAGAATGGTATTGAGGGCAGAGTGTACGTCCAATTTGTAGTGGAGAAGGACGGCTCAATTACTCAAGCTGAGATTGTCAGGGACGCTGGGGCCGGATTAGGACAGTCCGCACTCCATGTAGTGGAGAATATGAATAATATGCCAGCTAAATGGACACCAGGCAAGCAACAAGGTAAAACGGTTAGGGTATTGTTTACGTTACCAGTAACCTTTAAGTTAGAGAATTAGACTAAGATCTACCGCCGTGTGCAAAGGCATGCGGCGCCCGAATTTATGTACCTCAAAAGTGGTAGTACTGACATATATAATTGTTGATGCGGTTTTTACCGATATAATTCAATTGTGTTTGTCGTATTGATCTTTTGAGATCATTGATTTAAATAGTAATATTATGGGCGCTTAAGTAGCGCACCTATTTTTTAACCTAACACAAAACTGAGGTTTATGGACATCGCATTACCTGCATCAGGAGTTCTTGGCGGAATTGTCGCTTTGATCGTGATTGTCGTCGCCTTAATTTTTGTCTTGAGGAATGTTTTCGGCAGCAAAGAAGGCTTAGCTGAAAAGTATCGTGATACGACGTTTAAGTCACCACTCAAGTCAAGAGCTAAGTATCCAGACGTAAATGTCTTCAGACATAGCGGTACTTTATTTCGTTTTGGGTTGGCTGCCGCATTAGGTCTCACAGTTCTGGCGTTTAGCTGGACTAATTATGAGGAGATCGTTGATGTGTCTCAGTACAGTCTCGAGATCGACGAAGAGATCGAGATCGAACCACCACGTACGGCAGAGCCACCACCTCCACCTCCTCCACCACCACCACCGGTGATTGAGGAAGTACCAGAGGAAGAAATCGAGGAAGAAGAACAGCCTGAATTTGAAGATCAGACAGTAGAAGAAGAAACAGTATTTGAGGAACCACCTCCACCGGAGCCAAAGAAAGACGCTCCACCACCACCTCCTCCACCTCCTCCGCCACCACCAGAGCCGGAAGTGGAAGAGATATTTAAGGTCGTTGAGGAGATGCCGAGATTCCCTGGTTGTGAAAACGCCGGAGGATCTGCGGAAGAGAGAAAGGCTTGTGCCGACAAGAAATTGTTGGAGTATCTCTATAAGAACTTGAAGTACCCAGCTATCGCCAGAGAAAATGGTGTAGAGGGCAGGGTATATATACAGTTCGTAGTTGAGAAAGATGGATCGGTAACTGATACTAAGATTGTAAGAGATATCGGTGCGGGTTGTGGTCAAGCAGCTCTCAAAGTGGTAGATAACATGAATAATCTACCTGCAAAATGGACTCCTGGTAAGCAACGTGGTTCATCAGTGCGTGTACTGTACACCCTACCAGTGACCTTTAAACTGCAAAGTTAATATTGCCTAAAGGCGACATAAATCGATAAATCAAAACCCTGTTGCTTTGAGCGACAGGGTTTTTTTCGTTATATGATTAAATAGCAACTTAATCTTAAAGACTATCGTTAGAGATTGTAGATGATGTTATTATGAGATGTCTGTTTTCGATATTACTGATTATAGCTTGGAGTGCTGTCTCCTTAATGGGCCAGCAGGAGGCCAAGTTAGCGAGCCATTACTACAAGGAGGGCGAATATGAGAAGTCGGCAGCACTATTTAAGAAGTTAGCTGAAGAGAAAGGTTTTAATGAATATTACTTCAATCAATATATAGAGTCGCTCCTCTCTCTTGAAGATTACGACACAGCAGAATCTTCTCTACGGAAGGCGATTGAGCTGCATCCTCGCAACATAGAATTGCATGTGTCTTATGGAAATCTTCGCGAACGTCAAGGTAGAACGGATGAGGCGGATGAGCAATTTAGACTGGCCATATCCAAACTTACTCCTGATAATCGTAATGCAATAAGCCGACTAGGTAATTCTTTCACCCGCCTTACCAAATATGATCTCGCATTAGAAGCATTCCTTAAAGGAGAAGAGCTGAGTAACAATAGCGGCTTGTATGCTTACAACATTGCAGAAATCTATAGGCGCAAGAATAAGAAGCCCGAGATGATCAAATACTTCTTGGCGAGTTCACTGGCCACACCAGAGCGGATATCGTCGGTACAAAATTATCTTGCAAAGTATCTGATTACAGAAGAGGATTACGACGCCCTGCGCACAGAACTATATGCTAAAATACAGGACGAGCCTGAGAACTTATTTTATCCAGAAATGATCCAGTGGGTATTTGTGCATAATAAGCAATACACCAAAGCACTGCGCCAAGCGAGAGCCCTCGACAAAAGATTAGCCGAAAATGGACAACGCATATATGACCTTGCGCGTATCGCCAAAAACGATAAGGACTATGACACGGCAATAAAAGCCTATCAATATATCATAGATAACAAAGAAAGTATCAATAGCTACTATATTGATGCTAAGAAGCAGCTTCTTGATACTAAGAGGAAGAAGATAGTATCAGGAGCATATACTTCTGACGACCTTAGCACGCTGAAGGAAGAGTACAAGGAGTATTTGGATAGTTATGGACGGAATAGTCAATCATCGCTGGTCTCTCTTAAGCTGGCTGAATTGGAGGCCAGGTATATCAATGACTTGGATGCAGGCATCCAAATTCTAAATGAGGTTATCAAGTATCCCGGCATCAACAACTATATAAAGGCAAATGCTAAGCTGGACTTGGCAGACTATTATCTCATGTCTGGTGAGGTGTGGGAGTCAACATTATTGTATAGCCAGGTTGATAAGGAGTTTAGAGAGGATCACCTGGGAGAAAAGGCGCGCTTTAAAAATGCCAAATTGAGCTATTATATCGGAGATTTTGATTGGGCCCAAGAGCAGTTTGATATTTTAAAATCAGCTACTACCCGACTCATATCCAATGATGCAATTGACCTATCTGTATTCATCATGGACAATGCTAATCTAGATACAACCTATGCGCCACTAGCATTATTTAGCGAGGCAGAACTGTTGTTGTTTCAGAATCGTGTCGATGAAGCATTCAACAAACTGGATAGTATCGGTCTGGTTTATTCGGACCATACGCTAATAGATGATGTCTATTATGCTAAGGCAGTGCAGTATACAGGAATGGGCGAGATCGAAAGTGCCGTAGATTACTACCAGCGCATCATTAAAGAGTATCCAGAAGAGATCAGAGCGGACAACGCTATATTTAACTTGGCGGAACTATATGAGAATGAGTTAGACGACCCTGAAAAAGCGAAGGAGCTCTATCAGACCTTGTTCATCGATTATCCAGATAGCACGTTCTCCATCGAAGCAAGGAAGCGTTTCAGGTTATTGCGAGGAGATAATATCTAATCCAGACGCCAGCGACAACTTATGCAATACCGTAAGGGTTCATTGGAATTAGGTCGAATTGCTGATATCCCTGTCAAAGTTCATTGGAGCTTTGGCCTACTACTCTTATTTATCACATACTATGTCTTTCAGAATAGTCTGAGCGCCGTTGAGGGTATGTGGTTCTTTAGTTTGGTCCTTTTGATGTTTTGTTTTGTCATCATGCACGAGTATGGTCATGCATTGACAGCGAGACGATTTGGAGTGTCTACCAAGGATATCATCATCTCTCCGATCGGAGGAGTGGCAAGACTTACTCATATCCCCAAGAAAGCTCTTCATGAATTATATATAGCTGTTGCAGGGCCTGCGGTAAATCTGGTTTTATTGATTCTATTTGGCGTGATCCTATTCATCACGGGAGAGCCGATAAAAACAGAACCAGAGGTTATTAACCCGATCACTCACTGGGCTGATTATGTAGGCATACTGTTTTATATAAATGCCGCTTTAGTAGTATTTAACTTGATCCCAGCCTTTCCCATGGATGGTGGAAGGGTTCTGCGGGCGTTTCTGACCATGGGGCTTGGTAATCATCAGAAGGCCACCATGATTGCAAGTTATGTTGGACAAGTACTAGCAGTTCTTTTTGTGATTGGAGGCGCTTATTTTGATCATTATATGTTGATGTTCATCGGAGTTTTTGTGTTTTTCACTGCGAGGGCAGAGCGTCGATTTGTCGTGAGAGAGAATAAGTTAAGTCAGATATTGGCTATAGATCTGCTCAAGTCACAAGATCGCTTTGAAAACTCACCCGATATCAACACGGCGGATCTAATCTTAAATACAGAAGAAGGAGTAACCTCACACAAGCGATATGGTTATGTGAATTATAATATCCCTATAAACAAGCTATTCGAGGTGATGAATAACCGAGGGTGGCTGTCAGTGATCGTCAGAGATAGGGATAAAAAAGAAATAGGAGTAATAGACAGACCATTACTCCTAAGTTATATTAATAATTTTTCGTAGTTCGAAGAAACGTTTCCTTCTATTACTGGATGCCTAACTTGGTTTTAAGTGCGGGCATCAGATCATCAGCGGTATCTGCGAAAAGTATTCCACCAATGCTTGCATCAAATATCATCGTGTAACCTTCTGCTTTGCCATAGGCATCAACCACCTCCTGGACACGTGCTAAGATCGGCTGATACAGTTCTTGCTTCTTAGCGGCGATATTGTTTTGTACTTCTACTTCGTAAGCCTGAATAGCCTGCTGATCTTGAGCAAGTTTTCCTTCTTTCTGTTGCATATCTATCTGAGATAGCTCACCAGAATCGACTTTGGCAAGATATGCTCTGTATTCTGTCTCAAAGCTTTTAACCATTTCTTCTCCTTTAGTGATC
>CAZAXY010000044.1:0-26201 GCA_964489125.1 uncultured Saprospiraceae bacterium | reverse complement strand
CTTGAGTTTTAGATAGTTTTTTTAATGGCGTTTCAAACTCTTCTGTAAGCTCTTTGGACAGCTTTTTCAGATATCGTTTTCGTTTTCGTTTTTTCATTGTTTGGGACACCTCTTGGGCTTCACTAAATATTCTTATCGCTTCAACAGCATATGGATAAACCTTAGCGGCATATCGGCGATATTTTAGATACTTCAAATAATCTTCGCGATTCGCAAATGAGCGGGGAGAAGAAATATTTATATCCTGTAGATCTGCCACGATGATGGTATCACCTTCTACAACCATAGCACTTACAACATGCCCATCGAGGTGCATCCTGAATATGCTGTCTGGTGTCTCTTCAATCAGTTTAGTCTGATGCAATTTCATAAGAGTGCTATCTACAGACTGCGCCGTTAGATTGAGACTACATGAGAACGCAAGAATTATAATGATATGTAACTTCGCATTCGGCATAAGCCAATTTACAGTATAACGTCGTAGCTCGTTAAGAGAGCTATATAATGATGTTAATATTTACGATACAAAATTATTATGATTAGGGCAATCGCTCACTTTATATCCATTTGTTTTCATCCACTGGTATTATTTATCGCAATGCTCTGGACAGGATATTTGGTAGATATGAGTGCTTTTTCCTTGAATGGTGATCATGAATTGGCAGTTACGGCGATCATGACAGTGGCAATCTTGTTTGTGATTCCCGTGGTGACAGTCCTTATGATGAAGGGGCTTGGATTTATAAAATCTCTGAGTATGAAAGATCCAAAGGAGCGCATTGGGCCTATGATAGCGAGTATCATCTGCTATGTCTGGTATTATGTCAACATGAAGAACAATGCAAACATTCCTTCATCATTTTTGGTGCTTACCTTGGGAGGTTGTATCGCATTGGCTATAGCTTTCTTCATCAATAATTTTTCTAAGATTAGTCTTCATACGACAGGCGCTGGAGCGTTTTTGACCGGAGTAGTCATTCTGATATCAGCACGAACCACTGAAGTAATTGGTATTGTCCTCTTTGACAGTTTATGGCAATTGCATCCGATGATTTTCGTGATTTCTGCTTTGATAATAGCGGGATTGGTAGGTACTATTAGGTTCCTATTAGAAGCTCATAGACCAGTTGATATATATGGTGGTTATTTGGTTGGATTAATTTCACTTTTGATCGCCTATCGCATATGGTTTTAGGTTTTGCTCGTGATAACTTAATCAATAACTTGTTACCTTCGTTAAGCTATGGAGACACGGGTAAAGACTGTTGAAAAAAATATTCAGCATTTTACATATCCTACAGGTGTAAATATCATCAATGGTCTATTCAAATCATGGGCTGACGAGAAAGTAGAAGTTGATGATTTGATAAGTGCAGCACAGAAGAAAGCTGGCTTAACAGATTTTGGAGATGATTTTTTCATAGAACCTCTTACCCAATTAGTACAGGATGCCACAGCGAATACTGATTTCCATCCTCTTGGAGCATACCTGTTTAAAAACAAGCTGATTATTAACCTTGTCAATCGGCTATGGTCCCAGTACTGGCTGAAGAGAGAACCTGCAATAGGTAAGCCTCTGCCGCCTAAAGTGCTTATTACAGGCTTGCAACGTACGGGTACGACTTTTCTCCAGAGATTGCTAGGCGCGCTCCCAGAATTTAGAGGAGTGATTTCGTGGGAGATCGTCAATCCTGTTCCTAAATCCCGCAAGAAGACTTACTATGGTATGTATGAAGCTCAACTTGCGCATAAAGCATTGAATTTTTTATCTCCTGAGTTCAAATCTATACATTCAGTTAAGCATGATAGCCTTGAGGAAGAGGTGGTCTTGATGGATCATGCTTTCGCCAGTACAGCTACCCAATCTGTGCTCAATGTGCCCAATTATGCTAAGTGGTTAGAGCAGCAGGATCAGACGAGAGCTTACGAAGACCTCGAGATGTGGCTGCAGTTCCTCATGTGGAGGGAACCAGCAGATAAGTACTTACTACTAAAGAGCCCACACCATATGGAGTATATGGACATGTTCATGTCCGTATTTCCAGATACTAAGATTATTCATACACATCGTCAACCTAAGAAAACCCTAGCTTCCTATTGTAGCATGGTCATGGCAGGCAAGAAAATATTTTCTGATCATGCTGACAGATATGAAGTAGGCAGATATTGGCTTGCAAAGGATGTTAGATTCGTAGGTAAGTTTTTAGAGTATAGAAGCAGGAATCAAGATAAATTTTATGACGTTGCGTATAAAAATTTAGTTTCCGACCCGCTGCTCGTTGCACAACAGATTTATAAACATCTTAACTTAGTCTGGACAGAAAATCACGCCAACCTCGCAAAAGAATTCTGTAATAATCATAGAAAGAACAAATTCGGCAAACATGAGTATGCTATCGAAGACTATGGTCTAACAGAAGAACAAGTTGATCGATCCTTCGCTGATTATATCGATCAATTTAGTGATCACCTCATGTAGTTTAATTAGTATTCGATCACTAAGTTTTCTAAAATCTCATCAAGGTCATCAAAGCTTTTAAACCCCACTTTAGACTCACTGCTCCCACGTAAGATGATATGGCTCTGTTCCATGCTCGACTCAAATAGCGAGTATCTATGTCCTTCTAGTTCTATGTCCATTGGAGGCTCTTCATTTACTGATATGATATTGATATGCCCTTCTAGGTAAGAAAGATCAACTTCTCCTTTACTTCCTATTGCATAGGGCTCTAGTTTAAGAACCGCTTCATCAATATTATCGGAGTTGTCAGCGCTAAATAGAAGGAGAGTCTCTGGCCCACTGACCCAGTCCACAATTTCTTTTATACCCGCAATATCAATTTCAGTCAGATCAAATAGTAAATATTGTACCCCATATGCAGCGAAATATCGGGCGTCTGTTAGGTTAGTGATGTTGCTGGCTATAACTTGTACTTTTAAATCCATATAAAACGACGCTTAATTGTGAAGGAACAAAGTTACTATGAGATGGTCTATTATGTGACTCGCCAGATACCTAAAGGTAGAGTTTCTACCTATGGAGCTATAGCAGACTATCTCTCACTAGGATCGGCCCGCATGGTTGGATGGGCCTTGACTCAATCTAACCGCAGCACAATAGGATCAGTACCTGCTCACAGAGTTGTCAATAGTAAAGGCGTATTATCTGGAAGATTGAGTTTTGCGACGCCGACTAAGATGCAAGAGTCACTCGAGGCAGAAGGTGTTACGGTAGTCAATGATAAGGTCAAGAATTTTAAAGAACTTTATTGGCATCCAGAACAGATGGAGCTATGAGTAGCATAAGGATTAATCTGATCTCGGGACCACGTAACATCTCAACTGCTCTGATGTACTCATTTGCCAGCAGGTCAGATACGCTTGTTGTTGATGAACCTATGTACGGATACTATCTCAGACAAGTTGATGTTGACCATCCAGGTCAAGAAGAAATTTTGAGGTCTTTACCCAATGATATCGAAACAGTATTATCCACTTACTTTTTTCAGGATATAGATAAACCTTATCTATTTATTAAGGGTATGGCCCACCATTACGAAGGACTTGAAGATCTAGCGTTCTTAAGAGAACTTAAGAATGTATTTCTAATCCGCAATCCAAAACAATTGATTGCATCATTTGCCCAAGTAATTGAAAAACCAGCTATTAGAGATATCGGACTCAAGCACGAATATGAATTATTCGCACACCTGGTAGAACAGGGAGTTGAACCCATTGTGATAAACTCAGGACAGATCCTTGAAAACCCCGAAAGAGAGTTATCGAGACTGTGCCATCACTTAAGCATACCATTTGATAGACAGATGTTACATTGGTCAGCAGGACCAAAACCTTATGATGGCATCTGGGCACCTCATTGGTATGAGAATGTTTGGGAATCTACAGGATTTAAAAAACAAGCGACGAGTAGGCGAGCATTTCCTGAACACTTGAAGCCTTTATTAGAAGAGGCTTACTACTACTACGATCAATTATCTAACCATATTATTACTCCGTAGATGCTACAAAAATTTGACCCAAGAAATAAGGATATCCAAGTGTGGGTGGGAGACCGTCTTTACGCTCGGGAAGACGCGAAAGTATCAGTATTTGATAGTGTAGTCCAAGGAGGTGATGCAGTATGGGAAGGGCTCAGAGTCTATCCTGAAGGAATATTTCTATTGGATAGACACCTCAACCGACTTTACGAGTCTGCGAAGGCATTGGCATTCGTAGATATTCCTACAGAGGCAACAATTAGGGAGGCACTCGCTGAGACGCTCAAGGCGAATAATATGACCAGAGATACTCATATCAGACTCACCCTAACACGAGGCACCAAGATTACTTCGGGTATGGATCCTCGATTAAATCAGTCCGGTAGCTGTCTGATCATACTGCCAGAATGGAAGCCACCAGTCTATGATAACGACCATGGAATCAAGGTGATTACTTCGACCATCAGAAGGAATAATCCGTCATTTCTTGATTCTAAGATTCATCATAATAACCTCCTTAATAACATACAAGCTAAGATACAGGCCAATGTCGCAGGTGTTGACGCTGCATTGATGTTAGACTATTTTGGGTTCGCCGCAGAGCTTAATGGCACTAACATATTTATAGTAAAAAATGGTGCGGTCCATACACCTACTGCCGAAGCATGTCTCCATGGAATCACTCGTGGCATGATCATTCAAATCTGCAAAGAGCAATCCATTGAGATTTATGAACGGAATATTTCACTGACAGAACTGTATAACGCAGATCAAGTATTCTGCTCTGGGACAATGGGAGAATTGACACCTATCACCCATATTGATGATAGGAGGATAGAGAATCGATCTGATAAGGATCTGTTGACCATGTTAATAGGTCATTTTGAAGGATCGATTCCGAGATATTGTGTTGAGCTATAATATGATATTTACCTTCTGCCGTATACGTCATTGTCAGTTCGCCTAACTAACTTACTCTTAAGCATTTGTGGCACAATATTTTCATTTGTGACATTGTTCTATTAAAGCATAAATTTTTGACCAACGTTACTATATGACGCAAAACTACATTTCAAACAAAATTATCTTATTCCTTTACAACGAGCTCTCGGCTCTCGATCACATCGAGGTTGAGTATGCAATCCAGCATGAACCAGAGTGGACGGCGAAGTTCAATGATCTTTGCCGTGTACATAAGAGACTGCCTCAAGTAAGATATTACCCCAAAAGGAGGGTGATTAAGTCCATTTTGGCGTACAGTGCTGCAACAGCATAGTGAAATAGGAGATAGTTGTATTAATCTTGGATAGGTATTGTAATGAGTATACATTACATTTGTCAACTATATATTGACTAACCTAAAGGATTAATACCCACCTATGTCCAAAGAGAAAGAACAAAAGCTCAAAGCACTCAAGCTCACCCTTGACAAACTAGATAAGACCTACGGTAAAGGAACCATCATGAAATTGGGCGACAAGCCTCAGGTGGAAGTTGATGTTATCCCTACGGGATCATTAACACTTGATATCGCATTGGGTATAGGAGGTTTACCTAGAGGGCGTGTCGTAGAAATCTATGGCCCTGAGTCATCAGGTAAAACAACTCTTGCCATTCACGCCATAGCAGAAGCACAAAAGAAGGGAGGTATAGCGGCATTCATTGATGCGGAGCATGCATTTGATAAAACTTATGCCGAAGCCCTCGGCGTAGACACGGAAAACCTCCTCATATCACAACCAGATAATGGTGAGCAAGCCCTCGAGATCACAGAAAATCTCATACGCTCAGGAGCCATAGACATCTTGGTCGTGGATTCTGTTGCAGCCTTAACTCCTCGTAGCGAGATAGAAGGAGAGATGGGAGACTCTAAGATGGGCCTCCAAGCAAGGTTGATGTCACAGGCACTACGTAAACTGACTGCTACTATAGGTAGAACAGGATGTTGCTGCATATTCATCAATCAGCTTAGAGAGAAGATCGGCGTAATGTTCGGGAATCCTGAGACTACTACAGGAGGTAATGCCCTTAAATTCTATGCATCAATTCGCCTAGACATCCGTAAGTCAGGTACATCAATAAAAGACAAAGAAGGGAATGTTGTCGGGAATCCGATAAAGGTTAAGGTAGTCAAGAATAAGCTTGCACCGCCATTCAGATTAGCGCTTTTTGAGATCACCTTCGGGAAAGGGGTCTCCAGGCTTGGAGAGATAATTGATCTCGGTGTAAACCTTGACTTCATACAGAAGAGTGGTTCGTGGTATAGTTATAATGATACTAAGATTGCACAGGGTAAAGAGTCAGCTAAGCAATTTTTAGATGACAATCCAGAAGTCGCAGAGGAGATTACTCAACGAATCCTAGATCACTATATGCCTGATCTTAACGGTACTACTCCAGAGCTTGCTGAAGCCGAAGTAGCTGGAGAACCAGAATCAGAAGGGTAACCCTGTACGGCCACTTAGGATTATGACGAATATAGTTCTTAGCGGGGAGGAACTAAGCTTGCTACCCGAAAAGGCTATCTATTGGCCCAAGGAGCATCTGCTATTAATTGCGGACTTACACTTGGGCAAGGTTGAGCATTTCAGAAAAGCAGGCATTGCCGTTCCCGTAGAAGCAGGTGAGGCCAACTATCACGTCTTTCAAGAACTAATCCTTGAGCATTCCCCCAAGCGTGTGATATTCTTGGGCGACTTGTTTCATAGTGACCATAACTACGATTGGGAGCTGTTTAGTGATTTTCTGGAGAACCACAACAATATTGCCTTTGAGCTCATTAAGGGCAACCACGATATCTTGCACCAATCGCAATATGATCGTGTGGATATGGAAATCCACCAAGAAAGCTTAATCGTAGGGCCGTTTCTATTTACTCACGATCCAGTTATACATGAGGGGTATTATAATCTCTGTGGTCATATACACCCATGTTATAAAATGAAAGGCAAGAGCCGACAGTATCTCAGGTTGCCGTGCTTTTATTTTGGCCATCAAGGAGGTATACTTCCAGCATTTGGTAGTTTTACCGGGATGCATGCTGTAACAACTCAGGAAGGAGATAACGTCTATGTAGTAGCAGACGATCAGATCATACAAGTTGAATAATTAGTTATAAGTTTGCTCCAAATTAGAGAGGACCTTGTCAGAACACAGCCAAAAAGATTACGCAACATTTGAAGAGGAGTTTTTACCTCATGTTGATGCATTGAAAACTTTTGCATTCCACCTCTCCTATAATGAATCTGATGCCAACGATCTCGTACAGGAAACCTATATGAAGGCATTTAGATTTATAGACAAGTATGACAAGGGGACTAACGCTAAGGCCTGGCTCTTTAAGATCATGAAGAATGCCTATATCAATGAGTATCGCAAGAAGAGTAAGCGACCTACTCAGGTAGACTATGAAGAGATTACGACCTATCGTGATCAGAGCCATGACACCCTTACCGGTTATATGGACTTGCGAGAGGAGATCTTTAATAAGATGCTCGGTGATGAGATCACTATAGCAATAAACGCTTTACCTCTAGATTTTAAGACAGTCCTGCTGTTATCAGATGTAGAAGGCTTCACCTATGAGGAGATCGCTAAGATAATCGAGGTACCCATCGGCACTGTCAGATCACGATTGTTCAGAGCAAGAAATATGCTCAAGGATAAGTTGAAATCTTATGCAGAGAAGAAAGGATATGTCGATGTAAGAGGACAAAAACAAGGTCAGAAAAGACCTATTAGTCAGGAAGAGGAATAGCCCTTGTTATGTTAACAGAACTTTAGTAGATTTGAAGAGAACATTGAAAGAGATAAACTAACGCCCTATGGCACACGAAAACTTGCTTCATTTTTTCTCCAATCAAGTAAACCTGTATCTCGACAATCGCCTCAATGAGGAAAGCTCTCAGCAACTCATGGATATCGTACAAAAGGACGATGAGTGTAGCGAGCTCTTCAAAAAGGAGCAATCCTTCAGAGAGTTCATCAAAAACAATGTTTCTCGTCAAGTGGTTTCTACAGACTTGATCCAGACGATCAAGAATAGTGTAGGTTAGCTCAGCACTACTAACATATTATCTCATCAATTCATTTAAGTAAGTTATCATGCTTGATAAGTTAGAAGCTATACATAGCCGTTTTCTGGACGTAGAAGAAAAACTGTCTGACCCATCTATCGTCTCTGACATTAAGGAATATACCAAGCTCAATAAGGAGTACAAGGATCTCAAGGTCATGGATGATCAATATCATCGCTATAAGAACCTCCTAGGTAATATTGAAACTGCTACTGAGATGTCAAATGACGACGATGAGGAGATGAGACAGATGGCGCAGGCAGAGTTGGTAGAGCTTGAGCAACAGAAGGTTGAAGCAGAGGAAGAAATCAAAGTGCTCCTGATTCCTAAGGACCCAGATGATGACAAGGATGTGATATTCGAGATTCGCTCTGGGGCTGGGGGGGATGAGGCCAGCATTTTTGCAGGGGATCTATATAGGATGTATAGCAAGTATTTTGAGACGCAGGGCTGGAAGGTGGAGACACTGTCTGCTAATGAAGGCACTGTTGGTGGCTTTAATAAGTTGGTCCTTGAGGTGAGAGGCGATGGTGTGTTCGGCAAGTTAAAGTTTGAGTCTGGTGCGCACCGTGTGCAGCGAGTGCCAAAGACAGAATCTCAAGGTAGAGTACACACATCTGCAGCTACAGTTGCGGTAATACCAAAATTTGAAGTGGAAGATATAGACATCCGCAAGGATGAGCTGCGTACAGATACTTTCCGAGCGAGTGGTGCTGGTGGTCAGCATGTTAATAAGACAGAATCAGGCGTGCGATTTACACACTTGCCTACAGGCATCGTATCTGAGAGTACGGACTCAAGATCACAGCATAAGAATAGAGAGATCGCTCTGACAAGACTATACATCAAGGTTAGAGAAGCACAAGAGCAAAAGATCTACTCCGAGCAAAAAGCTAAGCGAAAATCTCTCGTAGGAAGCGGAGATCGCTCTGATAAAATCAGGACGTATAACTACCCTCAAAATCGAGTAACTGACCACCGTATCAGCCTGACCCTATATAGCCTAGACAAAATAATCATGGGCGATGTAGAGCCTGTCATAGAAGCGCTACAAGTCTTTGAGAATGCTGAGAAGATGAAAGCTGGCGAGACAGTGTAACTTGATCAGAGCCATTAAAAGATCAACCGATTATCCTTCTTATTAAAATAGTAAAGCCCAAACACCCCAATTGCAAATAGAGCCATTGATATCAATTGCGCCTGAGAAAGCTGCGTTCCTAAGAAATCATATCTAGGATTAACTCGAATATGCTCAACTGCAAATCTCGCCACACTCATCAATGTCAAGTATAGGCTAAACATTACCCCAGCCCGCTTAATCTTCGGACGATTGAACCATAATATCAAGAAGATAATACCGCTTGTGAATACTTCATATATGGGTGTGGGAAATACTGCTGGGGATAGCTTGCTACAGTATTTATCTGAGCATCCATCGATTGCTACTCCTTCATTCAATACATTGTTCGGATAGTCATAGGCCCACATCCAGTCAGGTAAGAAGAACCAACCAGGCTTAGCCAGTTCATTGACTATGCCCCAATCACCATCACCTGATATCTGACAGCCTAAACGGCCGATGCCATAACCGAGTATAAGTGCTGGAGCAATTGCATCAGCAACGTGAATAGCAGGCATGCCATTCTTACGGACATAGTAGGCGATGGCTATGGTGGCAAGTATAAAGCCTCCATAAATCGTAAGTCCACTGCCAGAGAACAGTTGGCCGATGGGATCTCGCAAGAAAGTATCCATGTTTTCAAGGATTGAAAACAGGCGTGATCCCAATATTCCAAAGATTGCCGCAAGAACGATAATATCTCCAACTCGATCGTGAGGATGGACTACTCTGGTTACTTGTTTAGGATTTTCAGTTTTGGTTTTTTGTCCTTTCCAATAGGAGTAGCCCGCAAAGAGCAAGAGGCCGATTATCCCAAAGAGAATATTACCGCGACCAGAAAATACAAATCCTGCAGCGTCATCTTTGAACTCTGCGAAGTTCATGGCGATCGCCGGCACTTTAAAGCCGAGCACAAATCCAAATATACCATTGCTGATGACTTCACCAATTTCCACGCCTTTGCCTTCCCAGACTTGCTTGCTGGTAGAGTTGAGGACTCCTAGCTGTTCCTTCCTCTTTAACTCTTTGTAGAGGATATATCCTAAAGCAAAGAATCCACAACCCATTAATAATCCAAACATCTGAATGACAGATAAGGCATTGTCACGAGCAGTACCGAATAGATCGTGGAGAAGATAGGATAGGTTAGGATACATAGGATTGCTTAAATCTGATATAAAGGTAAACTTCTATACTCTACTAGTCCGATATGCCAATTCAGATTTAATTGAAAAATAAGAGAGTAATCAAACTATTGTGGAATTAGTACAGCCTTGGATGAAGTGCTTTAAACTATTGGGATCATGTTCTTTTAATAGCTCTCCGTAAGATGGAGTTCATTAAGTCCACAAACATCTTGAAATACCGCCCTAACATGGAGGTCATCTACTGTAAACCCTAAGTCGTACATATCAATTTCGTCAATATCCTTGATGCCTGCCTCATTTAATAGTGTCATCATCTTTTTTCGAGACGTTCCCCAAGTGTCACATCTCTTGCCTTGGGATAGTTTTAATCCAAGTTTGCGCAAGTTGCTGGGAAGGGTATGGTCTTCATCTCCATCAAAAATTACCTTGTTGATCGTGCCATTTAAGCCAGCATATATGGCAAACTGACCACCGGCGACTTGATATTTAGTAAATGGGACGTCTTTTTGAAATAGCCTGTGCTGCTTGTCTACCAGACTCAGTTTGTCCTCGATCTCCATGGTCTTTGTTTCTCCAATATTAATATTGAAAGGCAGCTCTATCGAAAACGTTGAATCAGATACATAAGCAGATAGAACTAATAGAAGACTGTATAGATAAGTCATAGGATGATGTTTATAAAAAGATACAAATATTCTTTAAGACAGGTTCGTGTTTGTAACTACTAATTCTGAGTTGACGTAACCCAAGTTGTAGTCAGCGATCTGATTAACCATAAGACTATCATATGGCAACTCCACCTTGATATAATTATCGGTGAATCCCGTCATCATTCCAGCTTTCTTTGATTGTTCAAATAATACAGGCCTACTTGTTCCCAAATGCGATTGATAGAAAGCTTGTTTCTTTTTAAGAGATAGGTTTCTCAAGGCTTCATTGCGCTGCCTGCGGATATTGACAGGAACTACATCACCCATGTCTGCAGCTAGTGTATTGGCACGTTCCGAATAGGTGAAGACATGTAAGTAGCTCACGGCTAATCCACTGATAAAATCAAAGGTCTCTTTAAAGTCTTCATCTGTCTCGCCAGGAAAGCCTACGATGACATCTACTCCTATACAGGCCTGTGGCATGGCGCTTTTGATCATCTGTACACGATCGGCATATAGTTGTCGTTTATATCTGCGGCGCATGAGCTTCAGTATTTTATCACTACCAGATTGCAGAGGAACATGGAAGTGTGGCATGAACCGTTCAGACTCCGCCACGAATTGTATAATTTCCCCAGTCAGTAGATTGGGCTCTATAGATGATATCCTAAATCGCTCGATACCCTCTGTCTGATCAAGTTCTTTGATCAGATCGATAAAGAGCGCTTCTTTCTTCGGCTTCATGCCTTCGATTACCTCAGTGCCGTTCCCAAAGTCTCCCAGATTTACTCCTGTAAGTACAATCTCCTTGACGCCGAGATCAGCGATTTTTCGAGCATTCTTTAGGACATTATCTACGGTATCACTGCGGCTCTTACCTCGAGCTTGCGGAATCGTACAGAATGAGCACTTGTAGTTGCAGCCATCCTGAACCTTCAGAAATGATCTCGTGCGATCTCCGTATGAGAAAGCTTCTTCAAATGTGTTGGCTTGCTCTACTTTGCCTGCTTGCACCATGCCTTTGTCGGTATGATGCGAGAGGGTATCGATGTAGTTGAGGATGTTAAACTTCTCTGCCGCCCCAAGCACCAGATCAACTCCTGGAATGGCAGCGATTTCTGTGGGCTTGAGTTGGGCATAACAGCCGATCACGACGACCTTAGCTTCTGGTGATTGTCTTAGCACTTTACGTACTGCGGAGCGACATTTACGATCGGCAAAATCCGTTACTGAACAGGTATTCAATACATAAATATCTGCTACATCCTGGAAGCCAACTGTACTAAATCCGTGACTTTCAAACTTTCGCCTAATCGACGAAGTCTCCGAAAAGTTCAGCTTACAGCCTAAGGTGTGAAATGCTACCGTCTGTGGTGTTGACATAATCCCAGAATGACTGCGAAATTATACCTAATCATGGGGTTTATCAAATCAAGCATTTTTACTTTTTGATTTATGGGTGCGAGAGGAGAACATTCAGACTTATTAGTGCCTTTTATGGAATTCACTTCTATTGTCCCCAACCCCTCTCTTCAAAGAGAAGGGAAGAAAAAACTATAGTTTTTTCAGGGTTAGTTGTCAACACTATACGGGCTTGTTCATATTTAGACTTATAATCACTTTCTATTATCTGGTTACTCCGTCTTAGCGGCATATCTTTAAGAGACAAACCACTCTCATGTATAGATACATAGTAGCTCTCGTCATCGCACTAATTATGATACAAGCCTGCCAGCCCAGCCACACCGAAAGAATAGCTGTTGATTTTTGGGAAGGCCTCGATGTTCAGCAGGCGCCATTTTATTATGGGGTAGCATCAGGAGATCCTACTCAAGAAAGCGTGATTATATGGACTAAGGCAATACCGGATTATCATAAGTCCGTCAATGTAGTGTGGACTCTCTCTGATCGACCTGATATGAGCAATTCATTATATGATGGTCAAGTGATGACAGATAGCCTATCAGGATACACAGCTAAGATAGATGTGATAGACCTAGATCCTGGCAAGACATATTACTACCAGTTTGAAGCCGAGGGAAAGAAATCCCCCATCGGTCGTACGAAGACATTCCCACAAGGAGAAGTTGAGGAGCTAAAAATCGGTGCTGTCAGCTGTAGTAATTATGAGTGGGGTCATTTCAATGCCTATGAGCATCTTGCTGATGAAGACCTCGACGTCGTGCTGCATCTTGGAGATTATATTTATGAGTACGGCCCAGGCACTTATGGAGACACTACTATTGGTAGGATTCATTACCCTTCACATGAGATTATTACCTTATCGGATTATCGAGGTCGCTATGGTCAGTATCGAGCTGATACGGACCTGCAAAAAGTGCATCAAATGCATCCATTTATAACGATTTGGGATGACCACGAGATCACAAACAATGCCTATACTGCTGGCGCACAAAATCATCAGGAAGATGAAGGAGACTATGGCATAAGAAGAGACATCGCAAGACAGGTCTATTATGAGTGGATGCCGATCAGAGACAATAAAGCCAAGGAGCACTACCGTGCATTTAGGATTGGAGATATGGCATCATTAATTATGTTGGATGAGCGCCTTGAGGGTCGTACGGAACCAGCAGCCAAAGAAGAAGAAATCAGCGATGACCAGAAGATGCTCGGCGCAAAACAACTGGCATGGTTCAAGGATGAACTCGATAAATCCTCCACTCAATGGAAAATTATAGGCAATCAAGTAATCTTCTCAGATATGGACTTAAGCAATGTCTATGGGATGAAGGTTAATCTTGATGCTTGGGATGGCTATCCCTCTGAGAAAGAAGAAATAATAGATTATCTCAGAGCGCAAGAAATTGCCAACACGGTATTCCTCACTGGAGATACGCATTGCTCGTGGGCATTTGATGTGGCAGATGATGGTGGAGAGCATGTGGCCGTTGAGATTGGAGCGACAAGCATCTCTAGCGCTAACATTGACTCTTATACCACCCAGGACTCCGCCAAGATAGCAGAGAAACGGATTCATCAAGACAACCCACATCTGAGATATACTAATATCCGTGATCATGGTTATGTTGTTATTACGTTATCTGGAGACGAAGGAAAAGCAGATTATTATTACATCGATGACCTCCGCTCAGACAATGCAAATAAGAGATTGGAGCGGACCATAGAGTTTAGGGATAATAGGATTGTGATGTAACTAGATAAAAAAGTCTTTGGGCTCAGAGAGCACTTGCGAGATAAAACTGTGATATCCAGTGGACCTGCCTCGCCGACCACTATAACTCAATTCATCGACATGGCGGGGATCAGATGCACTGTATTATGAAACATCAGTTCCTTGTAATTATAGCTCATATACTGACTCATAGGGAGTTCATCAATGAGCTGAATTAACGCTGACTCATTATTCGCAAGCATCAGTGACCAAACTTTATCTCTATTCATTGATAGTGAATATGAGACCATTTTGCCTTTCACCATCATTTCATCGATAGCAGCTCGCTGGTCAGGAATCATGCTGATCAAATAGGGTGTGAGCTCAGGTACTTCAAACTCTACCATGTATTGTTTCTTAACTATCTCATTCTGTTCCATTGGCTAAAAAATTCATTTCTATTCTACTCGGGATTTCTGCTGGGGTAATATTTCTAAAATTAAATCGCACCTCTAAGTTAAACGTCTCATCAATCAATATCTCTCTTACATCTGACAAAGAGCTAAAAAGCCTTAACTCGTTTTGGTTATTCAAGCTAATCTGATCTTGAAAGAAAATTTCACGATTTAGCTCGGGATTTTGCGGTGAAATTGCGCGTACAGATACTTCTCTTACAATGCTCCAATCGAATGCCACAAATGGTGCACTAATCGTGGCCCTACTAGGCTGAATGGAGCCAATAGTGTTGGGATCAACTCCACCGCTCAACGCAGCAAAATTAGTAGGTACCTGACTAATGGGGAATATGAAGGTCTCTATTGTATTGAGACCTGGAGCGATATCAAAATCTGCCTCTGTCGAAATCTGAAATAACGCATCAGGTGCATCTGTGCACGAGTTAAAAAGCAAGAAGAGTATAAATAAATAATGATATCGCATCTCCGTAAATAACGTATTAGCCTAATAGCTTGTTACGAGAATGAATGGATAAAAGCCTAAGTTTACTAAAGACATGACTAATAGTGACAAAGTATAGGCGCCTTACAATTGAGGAACTCAAAAGTTTGGAGAAGGAATTCATCGAATTCTTAGTAGTAAATGGCGTTCCGGCAGAGGACTGGGAGCAACTTAAAAAAGATGACGCTAAATCTCAAGGATTAATCGATTCATTTAGTGATGTAGTTTTTGAAAAAATCCTTAGGCAAATAGAGTATGTCGCTCACTATAGCAAAAACTCGGTAAAGATATTCAACTGTAGAGCCGACAGTATCCACCTCATCGGTGTAGATACTGGTGCGCCAGATATAGATCTCACCACAGATGTGGGGATACAACACATCACAAGTAATCTCCCAACAGATATCCAGATCTATCAATCATCTAAAACCTATAGTCCTAATCGTGAGGAGGAGATCTTCAAAATGCTTGGTCAAGGGTGTGTAAAAACTGATGGCTCGCTATATAAGCGGTTTGCTAAGTCAATTAAGTAATGAAACAATCTCGACTACTGGGTGATTATCCTGTCATGAGAAGGAAGATTTTGATATCTCTATTTGCGATGATCATCATGCTAATTATGTATGGCCTTACAGTTGGAGGCATGATGGGACCCAATCCAGTTGGGACGACAGGTACTGATACTAATCCACTCATAGTACCCGAAGGCTATGCATTCTCGATATGGGGGGTGATCTATACAGGCCTTATCGTTTTTCCCATATATCAGTGGTTTAGGACTCCTATAGGGAATCATGAGATATGGCATAAGATTCATCGTTGGTATTCTCTTAATGTGGTGTGCAATGGATTGTGGCTAGTCTGTGCATCTTATGATTGGCTTTGGCTAACAGTAGGGATCATTATCATAATGCTAGTCAGCTTAGTGATGATCAACCTTTATCTAAAACAGCTTCAATCTGACGACGGTCTACAAAACTATTGGTTAGAAAAATTCACCTTCAGTATTTATTTCGCTTGGATTACGCTCGCTACAGCTCTTAATATCAGCAGTGCTCTGGCATTCTACGGATGGAGAGGTTTTGGGATATCCGAGGTTAATTGGACGATTATAATTATGATTATTGCTGCCGCCATTGCTGGACATATAGCCTATCATAAGAGAGATAGGGCTTATGCGGGAGTAGTGGTATGGGCTTTTTTGGCGATTGCGCTGAGACATAGTGGTTCTATCATGGTGATATCAGCCATGGCCTATGCAGTCATGGGCTTATTTTTCGTATTAATCGCATGGTTGAGTAGGGCAAGGGTGTAAGTTTTTTCATTCTGATCGCAGTGAAGCGGTGTAGAGGAATCCCTAGCGGTGCCAGCAAACAGCTTCATTTTGAAGAAGAAAATATGCTCCTCGGCTTAGGAGTCTGAATATTTGTCAATCGTGCCTCACTATCCATGACAAGACTAACTGAGCTGATAAGAAGCGAATGGAGCGCTGTTTCTTCTGAAGCAGCGGGCTACATGAATTCGGAGAATAGTACTATGATGATCCCAACAATACAAGATATCCCGCCGACCATATACAAACCGTTTCTTTGAGCCATATAGCTTTGGGTTTTATAAACTAACAACAGTAACAGTATGCTACAACCAATCAGCCCACCGATATATGGTAGTAGAGATGTTTCATATCGAAGATTTAGCCCCATATCATGCCCGTTAAAGAATCCAGCGACTATCGCCATGAGTGCAAATCCTACCATCGTAAATTCCACCTGAAGCATTAAGAAGACAGCTAAAACAATAAGAGATAACGGAATCACATATTGGGTAGCCTCTAATTCTTTGCCATAGCTTCCTAACCAGATCCCTAATACAGCACATAGTAAGAATAGGATACTTAGGACTCGCTTCTTTTCTAATAGAAGGGTGTGGCCAATTAAACTAAATAGAATTAAGCCAAATGCATATGGAACTATAGAGATTAAGTATGGCATAGACCTTACTTCCACTTAATATTACACCCTGCACTTGGGTATTGTGGATCGATAGATTTGCCAGCGATAGTTTTATCTATAGCATGGCGCAGGTCAGTCCCAGTAAGCGGGACATTATTACCTGGTCTTGACTGATCCAATCGCCCGCGATATGATAGCTTCATATCTCCATCAAAGACATAAAAGTCCGGCGTGCATGCTGCATCGTAGGCCTTGGCGACTTCCTGATGTTTGTCATAGAGGTATGGGAATGGATACTTGAGCACTTTAGCTACGATGCTCATCTTTTCAGGAGCATCCTCGGGATAATTTTCGACATCATTGGAGCTGATCGCTACGAATGATACACCTTGGTTCTTGTATTCATTGGCGATTTTAACCAGCTCCGGATTGACGTGGATCACGAATGGGCAGTGATTACAGATAAACATAATCACGGTAGCCTGATCAGACTTGAGGTCATCGAGGCTATAATAGTTGTTGCTGACTACATCCTTGATATGAAAGTTAGGAGCGGTAGTGCCAAGGGGAAGCATAGTAGATTCTGTAAGAGCCATGATTATCTGTATGAGAGCGCTAAGATATCATGATCTCATCAATCGTGATTGAGTTCTACGACTACTTTGCCCATTGTTTGGCCAGCTTGAAACGTTTTAATTGCTTCAGGGAGCTGATCAAAGCTATAGCGATGACCGATAATAGGTTTTCCGAGCTCCAGAGCGTTAAGCTCTGTTAGCAAGTGATGCATCACAGCTACATTATCAAATAGATAGATCAGATTAAATGCCATCACAGACTTGTTTTGCTTGATCATATTTTGTGGGTCGAGTCGTGGTCGAGTGAGGTATTTTGGAATCAGCTTAAAGTAGTTTGGCCGACTTGCTGTGTTACCATAGTGTGCCGAGCCATATACGATATGTCTGCCCATGGGTGCCAGTGCGTTGAACCCGATCTTCATAATTGGTCCACCTATACACTCCATGATGATATCTAGCTTGCGATCATTCAAGGAGGCTATGAGTTCTTTTTTGAAGGTGTGCTTATCACGGACGATATATGTGTCATAGCTTTCATCGTTGAGGAGTTCGATCTTTTTATTGCTGCCAACCGTGCCGAGGGTGTATGCTCCCATGGCTTTACATATTCTATTGGCCCAGATGCCGACGCCGCCGGCTGCAGAGTGTATTAGTACGGTATGATCTGCTTGCAGATTGCCAAGATTTTTGAGGCCGTAATATGCTGTGAGTACCTGTACGGGATAGGAAGCACCTTCAGCATAGCTCCAGTTCTGGGGTAATGGAATGATGTAAGACTGATGGATGTTGAGATGGGTTGTATATGCGCCAAATCTCGTTACACCGATGATGCGATCACCGATCTCATAATTTGTGACCTCATTCCCTTTGTTAATTACTTGTCCGGCATACTCTAATCCTGGTATGAACGCTCCAGCAGGTGTGGCACTATACAGCCCGAGGATGGCAAACACATCTGCAAAATTGAGCCCTATAGCATGTACTTCTATCTGTACTTCATCATCGGCGAGCTCGGGGAGATGCTCCGTTGTGATCTTCAGACGATTGATATTGCCGGCCTTCAATCGATAGACTTGTCGATGTATCATGATGTGATATTACTGAGTTATGGTCAGTATGGAAGGATAGAAGGCGTTTTTCCAATTTTATTAGCAAAATGCTAAATATAGTAGCATGCTAAATAAATTAGTAATATATTCGTTTTGTCATGAGTTATGTTAATCAGAATATAAAGTATCTACGGAAGCAGCGAGGTTTCACACAGTCGGATCTGGCAGAGCGCTTGGGGCTCACACGATCGATTATCGGAGCGTATGAGGAGCAGCGTGCTGAGCCTAAGATTGAGACGATACAGAAGATGGCTTACCTCTTTGAGTTGTCGTTGGATCAACTGATCAATCAAGATCTGAGTATTGGCCTCGATGCGCCACAAGTAGATACTAAGGGAAAAACCTTGAGAATACTCCCTATTGTAATAGACCAGCAAGATCAGGAGCAGATATCCGTAGTGCCAGTCAGCGCTCGTGCCGGCTACACTCACGGATATGCTGACCCTGATTACATCCGAGACTTACCCAAGTTTACCTTGCCGCTACCAGAGCTATATCCTGACAAGAGTTATCGACTCTTTCAGATTGAGGGAGATAGCATGCTGCCGATACCTGACGGCAGCTATGTCATCTGTGAGTATATAGAAAACTGGGATACCATCAAGGATGGCGAGAGCCATATTCTCATCACACAGTCTCAAGGCCTCGTTTACAAGCGAGTATATAAAGAGGAAGGTCGGAACCTATTATTGAAATCTGACAACCTATTATATGAGCCTTATCGCTTAGCGACCAGTGGGCTAATAGAAGTATGGCGCAGTCTGGCATATATTAGTTTTAGCCTACCTAATGAAGAGGAGAAGCAAGAGTCAGATATACAGCAACTCAGCCAGATCGTCATGCAGCTTAAGGCTGATGTGGATAAATTGAAGAGTTGAAGCAATCCCGAAGGGATGACATTATTATAGAATCATCAGAAATAAAGCATAATAACCCTGAAAGGGTGATATAAAATATTCCAAATGGGAGGTACCTATTCACAATTGTACATACATGTTGTTTTCTCCGTCAAGGGCCGTCAGGCCCTATTAAGTCCAGATTGGAGAAAGGAATTATTTAGCTATATCTCAGGAATAATTTCTGCGAAGGGACATAAATCAATCATTGTAAATGGTGTAGCTGATCATGTACACATTTTATTAGGCATGAAGCCTTCAATTGCTCTATCTGATATAGTACGTGATATCAAGAACAACTCATCGAAATTTATAACCGAAAAAAAATGGATTAGAAATCGATTTGAATGGCAAACAGGCTATGGTGCATTTAGCTATAGTGATTCACAATTGTCAAAAATATATCGCTACATACAGGATCAAGAGCGACATCATCAAAAGCGGAGTTTTAAAGAGGAATATATAGATCTATTGCAGCATTTTGACATAGCATATGATGAGCGTTATATCGGATAGACTTATGCCATCCCTTCGGGATTCTACCCTTTAATAATCGGTGAGTTCTATAGTAGTGTCACCCTTTCAGGGTTGTAAAGAGTGTTTCTTTCTTATGCCACAAGACTTATTTCACGCCTTAGCGAGAAATAAATGTCGCACAGAGCCACAGAGAACGCAAAGAAGATTTCGTGGTATCAACCAACTGACCTAATGTGAGAATGATAATCTAAATGAACACCCAACGTAGCATAGTACATATAGACTTAGATACCTTCTTTGTCTCGTGCGAGCGACTCCTCGATAGTCGACTCAAGAACCGTCCCGTGCTCATCGGCGGCACTAGCGATCGGGGCGTTGTGGCTTCATGTAGTTATGAGGCGAGAGCTTTTGGGGTGCGCTCGGCGATGCCGATGCGATTGGCCCGTCAGCTCTGTCCCGATGCGGTAATTATCAGGGGGAATAGTGGGACGTACTCTAAGTTTTCGCAGATGGTCACGGATATCATTAAGGAGTATGTGCCTGTCTACGAGAAGTCATCTATAGACGAGTTTTATCTGGATCTCAGTGGTATGGATAAGTATTTTGGCTGCCTGAAGTATGCTAGCGAGTTGCGTCATCGCATCCTCAAGGAGACACACCTGCCACTATCTTTTGGCATGTCCATTAACAAGACAGTCTCTAAGGTGGCAACAGGCCTCGCCAAGCCTAACAATGAGCTAAATGTGGAGAGCGGAACCGAGAAGCCATTTCTTGCGCCACTGTCTGTGCGTAAAATTCCTATGGTGGGCGATAAAACCTATCAGATGCTTTGCCATTTGGGTCTTAAGCAGATCGGCACGATACAGGAGATGCCGATCGAGATGATGCAAAATGTGTTTGGCAAGAATGGCGTCACCCTATGGAAGAAATCCAATGGGATCGACAACACTCCTGTTATTCCTTACAATGAGCGTAAGTCTATCTCCACGGAGCGCACCTTTGATAAGGATACGATTGATGTCGCTAAGCTTAAGTCTATACTCTTGGCTATGGCGGAGAACTTGGCTTTTCAGTTGCGTAGAGGGCAGAAGTTGACTTCTGTGATAACTGTTAAGTTGCGCTACTCGGATTTTCAGACACAGACGCTGCAGAGTAGGATACCATACTCATCAGCAGACCATATCATCATCCCAATGGTTAAGGATCTATTCAATCGATTATACAATCGCAGGCTGTTGGTGAGATTGGTGGGAGTTCGATTTAGTGGATTAGTTGGCGGCAACTATCAGATGAATCTCTTTGAGGATAGTGAGGAGATCATCAGCCTCTACCAGGCTATGGATCGTATCAGAGACCGGTTTGGTGATCGTGCTGTGATGAGGGCCGAGGGCATGAATGCTAGGACTATCGGACGGCGCAACCCATTTACGGGAGAGCCGCCGCCACTATTGGCGCATAGGCATCAGTGATAATTAGGAGCGAGTGACGAGTAAGTCAGTACCGAGCATTTAGTGGCGAGTTTATTAGTATTGAGTTGAAAAAGTAAGTATGGCAAGTATAAAGAGTTTTGAAGAGTTGATAGTATGGCAAAAAGCACAAGATTTGGCTGTCACTATTTATCAGCAACTTGCTAAATTGAAGGATTTTGGATTTAAAGATCAGATACAACGAGCTGCGGTATCGATTTCAAACAATATTGCTGAAGGCTTTGATAGGAATACAAATAAGGAATTCGTCAGATTCTTGTACATCGCTAAAGCATCGTCAGCGGAGGTAAAGTCAATGCTGTATTTAGCTGAAAGATTGGATTATCTTGAAGTAGGGATATGTCAAGAGCTAAGAGACAAGGCCGATGAAATATCGAAGATGATACGTGGATTGATAAAGTCGATTACTTAATAAACCTCAACACTCTTAACTCACAAACTCGTTACTATATACCATGTGCGGACGCTACGTAGTCATATCAAAGCTTAAGACCATCCAGAAGAGATTTAGGACTAAGCCATTGCCTGAGGGATTGTTTGATCCTGCTGCTTTTGATCCCAACCCTAATGTCTCTATTGGGGATTATGCTCCGGTGATCACTAATGAGTTTCCTGATCAGTTGCAGTTGTTCCGATTTGGGATGACCCCTTTTTGGGCTAAGAAGCAGATGTACCTCTTTAATGCTCGATCTGAGGGCGATCACAACAAAGCCGATGATCCGCAATATCGGGGAGCCATGGGCATCATCAATAAGCCCGCCTTTAGGCATGCGATCCGATATAAGCGATGCTTAGTGATTGTCGATGGCATCATCGAAGGCTCTAAGAAAGACCGCCTGAACAGGCCATACCTAATCTATATGCGAGATGGTCAGCGCCCTTTTGCCCTTGCCGGTATCTGGGATGTATGGACTAATAAGGAGACGGGAGAGCTGATACAATCCTTTTCGATTATTACTACGGTAGCCAATGATCTCTTACAAAAGGTCGGCCATCACCGTTCTCCTGTGATACTTTCTGAGCAGCATGAGCAAGAGTGGTTGGATGGAGACCTGCCTTTAGGTGAAGTGACAGATCTCTTACAGCCCTATCCTGCCGAAGAGATGAATGCATACCCGATATCACCAAGGATTAAGAGCCCTAAAATTAAAGATCCATTCTTGCTTGAGCCGATGGGTGAGCGGATCTATCCTGAATATGATTATGAGCTGTACCAAGAGCTTAAGCTTGAGGGCATGGGCATGACGCAAGCTCGCAAGCGGAAGAACACCGAACCTAAAGCTAATAAGTCCAAGAACAAGGAGCCGCCTATAGACCAGCAGGGCACCCTTTTCTAGTAGTCGCCCTTCTCACGTCAGCAGAAGCTTTTATTTTTTAGGAAACCCATAAATACAAGTACCATTTATCTCAACACACATAGTTGTTATAGCCTGCGCTATGGCCTAATCAAACCCGAGCAGTTATTAGAACTGGCAGTAGAAAAAGGCTATAAGCGTATAGCACTGACGGATATCAACAATACCTCGGGCTGCCTCAACTTTATCAGGCTAGCCCCACGGTATGGTATCAAGCCGATAGTGGGTATAGACTTTCGCCATGGCATTAAGCAGTTATATGTTGCTATTGCTCAGGATAATCAGGGCTTTGAGGAGATCAATACCTACCTCAGTGGTTATCTTAATCAGGAAGATATCCCGATACCCATAGAGCCACCACAGTGGCAACATTGTTATGTGATCTACCCTCTTGACAATATCCCACAGCGGGCCCTGAGATCATATGAGTACGTCGGCGTCAGGAGTGATCAACTCAATAAGATCAAACTGGGACATACCATATCGAGGGATTGCATGGTGATGCTGGAGTCCGCTACATTTAGGAGTCGCTCAGACTACAGCCTCCATAAGCTACTGCGAGCCATAGATCTCAACACCATATATACTAAGGTCACTGCAGAGGATTATGCTTCGGATAGAGATTTTTTCTTGGATAGGGATGAGCTCATAGGTCGCTATCTCGATCATGTTCAGCTCATCCAGAATACGCAGAAGCTATTAGATAACTGTTCCATATCTTTTGATTTTGACAGGGGTAGTCCTAAGAATCAGAAGACCTTCACGGGCTCAGTAGCCAAAGATGTTAAGTTGATCCGTCGGCTGTGTCGTGATAATCTGCGGTACCGATATCCTACACCTACAGATGAGATCATCTCGAGGATTGAAAAGGAACTTAACATCATCATTGAGAAGGACTTCGTCTCCTATTTTTTGATCAACTGGGATATCACGAGTTATGCTCGTAATAGAGGGTACTTCTATGTGGGCCGTGGGAGTGGAGCCAATAGTATCGTGGCCTATCTACTTCGGATTACCGACGTAGATCCTATAGAGCTGGATTTATACTTTGAGCGATTCATTAATCTATATCGTGAGAACCCACCTGACTTTGATATAGACTTCTCGTGGAAGGATCGCAACGATGTGACTCAATACATTTTTGATCGCTTTCCTCATACCGCATTGTTAGCTACGTACAATACGTTTCAGTTTCGGGCGGCAGTGCGAGAGCTGGGCAAAGTCTTCGGATTGCCTAAGGAAGAGTTAGATCATATCATCAGAGGCAAACCAGTATATAAGCAGTTGGACAGTCTATCACAGCTGGTCATCAAGTATGCCAGTCTGTTGCAGGGCCTGCCGAGTCACTTAAGTGTACATGCGGCGGGCATCATCATCTCCGAACGGCCCATACAGTATTATACGACCACATTTGTTCCTCCTAAGGGATTTCCTACGACACAGTTTGACATGGTGATTGCTGAGGATGTGGGATTGTATAAGTTTGACATCTTAGGTCAGCGGGGTCTTGCCAAGATCAAGGATGGTTTGAGACTGGTCCGTGAAAACAACCCTACTCATGACCTAATAGATATCCATGACCTTAAGCGCTTCAAGCAGGATGATCGTGTCAAGACTCTTCTCAGAGATGGTAAGGCCATCGGATGCTTCTATGTAGAGTCACCAGCTATGCGGATGCTTCTCAAGAAGCTTCGGGTGGATCACTATCTGGGATTAGTAGCAGCCAGTTCTATTATCCGCCCAGGCGTGGCGCAGTCGGGTATGATGAGGGAGTATATCCTAAGAGAGCGCAATCCAGAGAAGCGCAAGGAGGCCCATCCTGTGCTTTGGGATATCATGCCAGACACCTATGGTATTATGGTCTATCAAGAAGATGTTATTAAGGTAGCGCACTATTTTGCTGGACTGACACTCGGTGAGGCAGATGTTCTGCGTCGGGGGATGTCTGGCAAGTATCGCTCCCGAGCGGAGTTTGACCGAGTGCGAGATAAGTTCTTTAGTAACTGCCGTGATAAAGGTTATGATGATAAGCTCACATCAGAGGTATGGCGACAGATTGAGAGCTTCGCTGGATATGCATTTGCTAAGGGGCACTCAGCATCCTATGCGGTGGAGAGCTATCAGAGTTTATATCTCAAGGCGCACTATCCACTGGAGTATATGGTGGCTACGATCAACAATGGTGGCGGCTTCTATCGTCCAGAGCTGTATATCCACGAGGCCCGCATGAGAGGAGGCACAATACATCCTCCTTGTGTCAATAGGAGTGACTATATCTGTCATATCGATGGCAAGGACATCTATGTAGGTATGGGCTTTGTCCATGGGATAGAGTCAGATTTCGTCAAGAAGGTGGTGGAGGTCCGACAGGCTTCAGGGGCTTATGAGAATTTGATAGACTTTGTCGAGCGCACAGGTATTGGCTTGGAGCAGTTGTGTGCGCTAATCCGTGTCAATGCATTTAGATTTACTGGTAAGCAAAAGAAAGAATTACTGTGGAAGGCACATCAACTCCTCAATAAATCCAAAAATACTGAGCAACAACAGACCAAGCTCTTCAAGCGGCAACCTAAAGAATATCAGTTGCCTTCGCTGGAGTTAGAAGAGCATGAGGAAGCCTTTGATCAGATTGAGCTATTAGGATTTCCGCTATGCAGCCCATTTGAGTTGATTGATTCTGATGAGCCTATATCTGATATCCTGGCTAGCGATATGGTTAAGTACTGTAATCAGACGATATCTATGACTGGATACTTGATCACGGTCAAAGATACTGGAACCAAGAGTGGCAAGCGGATGAACTTTGGCACATTCATAGATCGAGCGGGCTACTTCATTGATACGACACACTTCCCTAATGTAGCTCGGGATTATCCATTTAGAGGTCGAGGTGTATATCAGATCACAGGCAAGGTCGTAGAAGAATTCGGCTTTTATAGTATGGAGGTTAGCAAGATGGAAAAACTCTCGTATATCACCGATCCACGATTTAATGAAAAAAGCTATCAGATCAATGGTAGGTCATTCAGCAGTCGTCGGAGGAAAACACTAAAAGCAACATAATACGTCTGTTATTGCGCCCTACTCAAGGTATCGAAAATGACTAAACATCATCACATTAGATCAATCATTATAGCTGGCGTATCGTGATAACAGGAATTGATTTGTCTCCTTGTCAATAATCTTCTTAATCAGGTCTTTCATGCTCTGAGAAAAAGTAGGAGACGCCTCTTCATAATAATATGACAGATTAGCTATAACATCT
>CAZAXY010000043.1:0-26454 GCA_964489125.1 uncultured Saprospiraceae bacterium | reverse complement strand
CACGGATGTATGTGGTAATACAAGTAGTGTGAGTCAAACGATTACGGTGAATGATACTACAGTACCTGTTGCGCCGATTGCACCTGCGGATGTTACCGTACAATGTGCGGATGATGTACCGGGGATGGTTGACTTAACAGCAGTAGACAACTGCGATGGTGATATAACAGTGAGTCCAACAGATGTGATGACATCAGGCAGTTGTGCGAATGACTTTACAATAGTACGAACCTGGACGTTCAGGGATGTATGTGGTAATACAAGTAGTGTGAGTCAAACGATTACGGTCAATGATACCACAGTGCCTGATGCGCCGAATGCACCTGCGGATGTTACCGTACAATGTTCGGATGATGTACCAGCGATGATTGACTTAACAGCAGTAGACAACTGCGATGGTGATATAACAGTGAGTCCAACAGATGTGATGACATCAGGCAGTTGTGCGAATGACTTTACAATAGTCAGAACATGGACCTTCACGGATGTATGTGGTAATACAAGTAGTGTGAGTCAAACGATTACGGTGAATGATACTACAGTACCTGTTGCGCCGATTGCTCCTGTGGATGTTACCGTACAATGTGCGGATGACGTTCCAGCGATGGTTGACTTAACAGCAGTAGACAACTGCGATGGCGATATAACAGTGAGTCCTGTTGACGTCACAACAACCAGTGGTTGTGCGAATGACTTTGTTGTTGTGCGCACGTGGACCTTCACGGATGTGTGTGGTAATGCAAGTAGTGTGAGCCAAACGATTACGGTGAATGATACCACAGTGCCTGATGCGCCGAATGCACCTGCGGATGTTACCGTACAATGTTCGGATGATGTACCAGCGATGATTGACTTAACAGCAGTAGACAACTGCGATGGTGATATAACAGTGAGTCCAACAGATGTGATGACATCAGGCAGTTGTGCGAATGACTTTACAATAGTCAGAACATGGACCTTCACGGATGTGTGTGGCAATGCAAGTAGTGTGAGTCAAACGATCAAGGTCAATGATACTACAGTACCTGATGCGCCGATTGCTCCTGTGGATGTTACCGTACAATGTGCGGATGACGTTCCAGCGATGGTTGACTTAACAGCAGTAGACAACTGCGATGGCGATATAACAGTGAGCCCTGTTGACGTCACAACAACCAGTGGTTGTGCGAATGACTTTGTCGTTGTGCGCACGTGGACCTTCGAGGATGTGTGTGGCAATACAAGCAGTGTGAGTCAAACGATTACGGTTGAAGATAGGCTTGCACCTGTGATTGTAGGAATTCCGGAAGATATAACGGCAAAATGTGAAGCGGATATTCCAGGCAATGACCCAAATGTCAATGCCATAGATAATTGTGGAGATGAGGTTGATCTAATATACCGTCAGGTAACTTCGGGTATTGGCTTGGATACACAAAGAATAATAAATCAATGGATTGCAACAGATTGTGCAGGCAACAGTACTGTAGAATCTCAGACTGTTACCTACATTATTAAGCAACCTTCATTAGAATTAATAAAGTCAAGTCTGTTGAGTCCTGAAGTGCCGATGGCTGGAGATACAGTATTTTATGATTTTGATATCGAGAATACTGGAAATACCACACTTTTTGACATTGCACTAGATGATCCTGTACTTGACTTTATGAGCTGCGAAATAGACTCAATTCAGCAGGACGAAATAGTCAATTGTAACGGATTTACAATTATTACTCAAGACGACATTGATAACGGAACAGTCTGCAATTCGGCAGAAGTGTCTGGTATAACAATAGATGGAATTCCTACAATAGATACTTCAGACAGCGGAAACTTAGAGGATGAGCTAGGTACTGGCGCTGATAAGACATTTACTCCTATTAATCAGGTGGCATCTATTGAGTTGATTAAGACGATCAGTTCAACTGAGGATAATAATGGAAATGGAGTTGTGGATACAGGTGATGGGATCTTATATCAATTCGAGATTATCAATACAGGGAATGTGACTTTATTTGATGTCCAGATTGATGACCCAATTGTTGACGTGAGTGGAGTATTGCAGGAGTTAGCTCCTGGTCAAAGTGATTTGACAAGCTTTACAGCCCTGTATAGTATTACACAACATGACGCAGAAAATGGATTTGTCATTAATAGTGCGACGGCATTTGCATCTACTCCTGCTTCTCTAAATGGTTTTATAGCTTCGGATGTCAGTGATAGTGGCGATAGCTCTACCGAGAATGATGATAATATTAGTATGCTGGATGGGGATTCTACTAACGATCCGGTGGTAATCTGTGTGTTATCACCCTTAATGGCTCCAGACAACCTTGATATAGGCGCGTGTCAAAGCGAAATGGAAATAACAGAAGCTTTTAACAATTGGATAGCTCAATTCACTGGTGGAGGATGTAATACAATCGGCGAGTTTATTGGAAACCCGGTATTACCGAGTATTTGTGGCGGGTCAACAGATGTATTATTTCATGTGATTAATGATCAAGGCCAAGAAATTCCGGGTATGACAGTATCACGCACCTTCGAAGTCATACCTGATAATAATGGACCAGAAGTTTTTGGGACTTTAGAAGAAATTTTCTCAGATGTCGACAACAGTGGTTCATGTCAGATAGAAGGATATGAGAACATTGCCGAATTAGAAGCCTCATCTAATATTGATGTAATTGATGTATGCACCTCAGATGAAGCATTAACGATCGACTTTATCGACTCAATAGTGCCAGCAGAGTGCAATGATTTTATTGGCTACATAGATCAGCGTCAAATCATAAGAACATATACAGTTACTGATCAATGCGGTAATGAATCCACAATCGATCAAAATATAAATCTATCATTTGAAGGATGTAGTGAACTGACTGATTTTGGAACAATCGCTTTTGGAGATCAACATCTAATACAAGTGCCTATTGGATGTGAGCTCCCAGAAATCGGTGAAGTTACGCCAGTTAGTGGCAATTGTGGGTATACAGAATACATGTGGTTAGTGAGTACAGAAGAATTGGCCCCTGGTGTTCCAATCTTTCCGAATAGATTCAATATTGGGACTCTTTGGTTTATTATTGATGGTGAGAATCAACCGAGTTATATACCTGGATCTGTATCACAAAACACCTATTTTGTCCGATGTTCGAGGGATATCAGTTGTTGTGAATTTGGTGAAAGTAACATTGTAGTAGTTCTTATAGACGCTACAGCCGACTGCCCTGAAATAGAAGAGAACCCTACAAATAATCTCGATTGCTTAGAAGAACTTTCTTTGAGATCTCCTTCTGATGATCTATTAAATGGGGAAGTAGAAGAATATCATCTGAGATTATCAGCTGATGCGGATATCATCGTTGGGAGCAATTCTCAGCTAATTATTGATGCAGCTCAAGGTGCTACTCTTAATCCCAATTTTGAAGTGTCACTTGGATCAACATTAGAGGTGAATTTAGATGGCTGCGAAAATTAAGACATAAACCATTTTAGTTGCTTAGATCTGAGCGCAATTAAAACCCAAAAGATAACTACATACCACAGCAGGTTCTCATGAGTTCTGAGAGAACCCAAAATATCTGTTAAATAGCCCCAGACACCAGTCGAAGGTATCGTCTTGATATTAGTAGCGAACATGTAAGAATATTTAAAAGCAATCATCATATAGATTAGGAATACACCTCCAAGAACGCCAAGAATTTTTCTCCACCACAGTATAGGAGTCGCAATCATTAGTGATAAAAAGAGTAAGATGGGCCCGATAGTGGTATTGTCTAAGCTAGCACTAAGTTGAGTAACAGGACTGACTCTCTTTTTACTAGGGGCATTTCGATATTGTTTTTTATCAAATATTACAAAGGAGTGATCATAATATTCCGGATGGTAGGGGACACCTGGCGTCTCCTCATATTGCTTAATATCAATTCTGACATTAGGATTGAAGATATTAAATACGACTTGTTGCGTTGCTATAAAAAAGTTGTTGTGGATAGTTCTGACAGGCTGTAGCTGATGGAGCGCGATCAATACAAAATAGCACATACAAAAGATAATCGAGAACTTGACTATATTGCTTGGTTTCATGCTGTGACATTTGATTTCCGCAACCAATAAATAAATATTATGACAGTTGCTAATATGAAGAGGGCTTGCCAGAACTCTACATGCATAAAATCAAATAAAGATGGAATATATAAACCTGTCAAAAACAATGTGACAATTCTGAAAAGATTAATAGCGAATAGTGCTGGCACTCCAAATAATAGGCCACGTAATTTGTGTTTCCATGCGGTAGGAAATACTAATACTGCAGTAACGAAAAGAATAGTTGGAACGACTGCATCGCATCCTTCCTGAACGTCAACAGAAAATGCGCCATTGGTCAAAATCGAACCATTAGAGCTCATATTATAGCCAAATATCGATAGTAAGATACTCGATAACGCTGTATACACTTTAATGAGGGGTGTTCTGACAACCTCAAACCAATTAGCATGTGTAAGAAGGTAAAAGACTATTGCAAATAAGAAAAATCCTCCGATAAATTTGATCACTGGCAATCTTGCCATTAACTCATCTTTTATACTCGACTCCTTCTTTTTATTCTTTTTCGTTCCTTTCTTTTTCTTCGCCATTGACCCGTTTATATGGTTGAAGTCCTGTAAATTTACGCACAAATTTATACGAAGATGGATAAGCAAGATCAAGAATATCAAAGTTTTGAGCTCTTTGGATTGGAATTTCCCATTTATAAATCCCTGCTGATTAAGTCAACTCTTATTTCTTGGATAGTTATGTTGACAATTTTAGCTATTGCCCTTGCCTTCTTTCAATATGAATTAACCAATGCTGATATTCCTTGTGGCACAATTGCTGGAGTACTACTTGGATATCTTGCTACGCTTATCATAAATTGGTAATTAAGACCGCCATCCAAAGGTTTTATTTGTTTTTTAAAGTTGATTTTTATTGCTGCTGCCCCCACATGACTTGGCGTAAAACTGCATCAAGGATTGTTTACAAGAAAAGTCTCAAAATTTATTCTTAATAAGGAATTATGAGACCTTACCCAGAATAATGCATTGAAATAGAACCTTCATAATAATTTGATATTAACAAGGCGGCAATAAAATGTTGTGGGTCGCAAGACTGACAATCAGGCATTTAGATATGTAGATATTGCTATTCGTTTACAATTGGGTTTTTGGTATAGTTTTTGGAACAGTGTCAGTAATAAAACTCATATTGAAATGAATACGGTATTCAAAAAGTGCTCAGTTGTCCTTGCACTAATCATCTGCACAGTTGGGATCAACCTTAGTGCACAGACTGCACTAACTAATCAATCTGCATCTGATGTGCCTACATGTACTACAATCGAATTAGGAACGACTATGACTTTTGTTCTATCTACAGGTTGTGGACCGGGAATTGCAGTTGATTTTGACGAACCAGGATCTCCAATAGACGATGGGACTTCTGATCAGCAAATATCACTTTTTTCAGAGGATGATCTAACTGCAATGGGAAATGAAATAACGGTGACGTTTGATCAATTAGGAACATACACCTTCCAATGCGATGTGCCGGATTTCGGTGATATTTTTGGTATAGCTGGATTAGCGGACCAATGTTTTGAAGTGGTGGAGCCAGCAGCTCCCTCAATAATACCAACATTAAGTCAATGGGGTTTAATAGCATTAGGGTTACTAATGATGATAGTAGGAGTGGTGTATTATCGCTCAAGAGCAAAGGTGATTTCCAATACATAGCGCTTTTTATCATGGAAAATATACTAAGGGTTAATAGTAAGAGCTATTAACCCTTTAGCTATTTTCATATGTGAGGAATCTAGTAATGTTAACACTGGATAGATTTGACCTCATAAAATTGATGAAAATGTTGCGTAGAACCATAACTGTATTATTGTGCATTGTCTTGACTGACATCACTGCACAGGTAGAACTTACTGATGATGGATCTTCTGATCTGCCAATCTGTACCATTATTGAACTTGGAACAACGATTACTTTTATCCCAACTCTATCGTGCGGAACAATTATTGCTGTTGAATTCGACAATCCTGGGTCTCCAGTTTTAGTTGATGGTAGACCAGACGAACGCATATCACTTATCGCTACAGAAGATTTAGTAAACAATGAATTTTCAGTGACATTTGATCGTTTAGGTACATATACATTTCAGTGTGATGTTCCAGATCTACCAGATATATCGGGGATCGCTGGCGTTGCTGATCAGTGCTTTGAAGTAGTAGAACCCGCTCCCGCACCGGCAATTCCAACGATAGGAGAGTGGGGATTAATCATACTCGGATTACTCATTATGACGACAGGAGTAGTAGTCAACAGATCTTCCTCAAGAAACAATGTCAGAGTACAAAGTGTAAACAAATACAACTGAGCATATTAAGTACGGCTGGTTTAGTTTATTTGCCTTTTCATTCATTGAAACAGTCCATAACGATCCCTTGAAAAGTCGTGCCATAGCTTACTTCAAATCCAGGATTAAGTATTAAATCTTCTCCAGCTGAAAATATGACTTTGCTGTTAGCATTAAGCGGGCCATGAGCTGCAATAAACTCTTGTACTGCTATAATGGTATCATTTGATATTGTTGACACAATACTCCCATCTTCTATGCAAGAATCTATGATGTCACATACCCCATTACCATTAGTATCTAATAGTGAACCTACACAATTACAGTTTTCATCATATAGATCATTTTCAGTGCATGGGTCGCCATCATCACAAGTTGTTTCTTCATTACACATAGAGTCTGGAAAGAGACAGGAAGTGCTGGCGATGATATTTTTTATCCTCTGAGCTGGCTCACTTCCCAGTCCGTTGGCGAAGTTTATCCCTTGAGCCGTACTATTACAATAACTCATGATGGTTCCTCCATTAACGGGGGTAGAACCGTTGCATCCTAAACTCGCGCAATTGTCTATAGCCGTATTGTTATTAGGGCCCCATACACAATCATGAGAGTGATGACTTCCTAATGTATGGCCAATCTCGTGGGATAACACATATCTATTATAATCATAGGAGCCAGAATATGAAGTTGTTTTTTCTAAGCGAGGAGAAATTCCTATAGGCAATGATGTGCTATCTGTTAGCACGTTACAAGGTCGACTGAGGTATGCTAGTCCTCTACCAAATGGCTTCGTAGTGATTAGTTGAGCTGCATCACCACTAAATCCTTCTGCAGCCATACGCTCTGTAAAAGTGTTGAAAGTAGGATTGAGAAAATCGGAATCATATATATCGTCCTGTTCCCATATAAATATCTCTGAAATAAAAAGGTCTATTCCGTCCATTGCATATATGGCTGCAACTTCTGCGAATAAAATTTCGATCCATTCAATAATTGCGGATGTATCGCCGCCAAAGTCTAGATAAGTATAATGATCGATTTCGAGATATATGCCTACAGGTGGTAGAGCTTGTCCAGATTTATAGGTTCGTGCTGGTGGGTAGTATATGTTTGTCGACTCAAGCCCACATATTTCGTTTGTTGGCAGGGGCTCGTCTTCAATAAGATTTAAGTAACCCTGGTCATCTGGGATATGTGAAAAATTACCATCACTATATGAGTGCCTGATAGTAAGCTGATCTGACACCGTTAGGTTGACTATATATACACCTTTTTTATAAGCCGTGTAATGGAGCATCTCATTGTGCGTTTTATCTGCATGCTTACTATACGTGCCTATGTCAAGACGCCTAAAATGAAGCGGCTCTTCCTTATCAATAAATGGTATTGAACTTAGGAAAGAGTGGTACTTAGAGTTGAGGATGTCCTTTTGGACTGTGTTGTCGATATAATATTCGTACCCTGAAGACTTAGACCAATCCATAATGTGAAGCATTTCTATCTGTCCATCAGCATCTAAGCAAATTATTGACAGGAAAATGTTAAGCACACATAATCGTAAAGACATAGAAGTTAGAACTGTTAATGATTGCTCATTCTATCACTCATGGCATAGGCTCTTCTGGATGCGGGCAGCGAACGTGACGTAAAGTTTAATTTAGTAAAATTAATATGTAATACGTTGATTATCAAATTTAAAAATGAAAATTTGAGTATTGGTAAGGTAGTTGCCAGTTCGAGCAGATACATTCTATCAATGCTGGACTAAGACAATAATCTATAACGCTATTTATAGCCAAGGTTTCCAACGTATAAGATATTTATAAAACGTGTATTCGATTGAGAACCAATGGGATAAAAATAAATATATGTGATCGCACCAAAATGTCTTAGTAAGGCATCTGAAAGTTGAAGAAACTATCAGCGAAATATTCTTCAAATAGTTCTAATAAATTTCATCATATTCGCCAAATGCATCACTGCAAAAAATAGATTGAAGCGTTAACTATACTTTGTCAAAACTTTCTATTTTTAGCGCAGAAAGACGAATTTTATTAACTACTAAATTGTATAAATTAAAAGGACATGCGAAAAATTATTGCTCTGTCAGTTGTATTCATATTGGCTTCTTACTTCGGAGCTTTCGACTTGCTTGCGCAGGATGCAGCAGCGACAAAATCTGGATTTCAAGTATTAAAGGAAAAGTTTATTGAGGGTGACTGGAGATTCATGAGTTTAGTGCTCGTGTGTTTGATATTGGGATTAGCCTTCTGCATAGAAAGAATAATCATGCTTAACATAGCAACTACTAACACTGACAAGCTTCTTAACCGAATTGATGAAAGTTTAGCTTCTGGTGATGTAAGCGGAGCGATGGAAGTAGCTAAATCTACTACTGGTCCAACAGCCAGTGTGTTATATGAAGGCCTTAGAAGCGCAGGAGATGGTCCTGAAGCCGTAGAAAAGGCAATTGTATCATATGGGTCAGTTCAGATGGGACTATTAGAAAAGGGTCTTGTGTGGATTTCCCTATTTATTGCAATTGCGCCGATGCTTGGTTTCATGGGTACGGTAATTGGTATGATTCAAGCCTTCGACAAGATTGAGGCAGTTGGTGATCTATCACCATCAGTAGTTGCTGGGGGTATTAAGGTTGCACTCTTGACCACGGTATTTGGTCTGATCGTGGCGATTATCCTTCAGATATTTTACAATTATATCGTGTCAAAAATTGATGGTATCGTAAATAAAATGGAAGATGCTTCAATAGCCTTAGTCGATGTGATGGCTAAGAATAAAGTATTCAAGTAATAGTCCTAATTAACTAACACTTAAAACATATAAACTATGTACAGTTTATTAGCTAAAAAAGGACAATTGTTTGCCATTCTGCTTGGTGTGGGTGTGGTAATCATTTACTTAGCCACGGTAATTGGAGGCATAGGTAGTGCTGGATATGATATGTCCACAGACTTGAATCAAGTTCTTAAGAACAATACCGATCAGTCTTTTGGATTTTTTGACCTCGGGCTGAAATTGACAATAGGATTAGTAGTAATTGCCGCATTAGTTGCTGTTGTTTTTGGCTTAATTCATATGCTCGGTGCACCAAAAAATTCTATTAAAGCTATTATTGGGATTGCAGTAATAGCAGCGCTATTTTTTGGATTGTATTCTAGTGCAGACGCAGATACAACCTCAGCAATCAGTAAGACATTACAGAAATTTGACGTTTCTGAAAATGTCAGTAAACTCATTTCTGGCGGTATATGGACAACAGGCATTTTGGCTGGGGCCTCATTAGTAGCGATGGTACTTGGTGAAATCTATAATCTCTTCAAATAATGGCTAAGAAAAGTTCAAGAGATCGACTCAGTAATGAAGTGAATGCTGGCTCTATGGCCGACATCGCATTCTTACTATTGATCTTCTTCCTTGTCACAACAACAATCGAAGAAGATAAAGGTGTTTTGGTTAGGCTACCGCCTTGGTCGGAAGAAGAACCAGATGTCCTGAAGTTTAATAAGAGGAACGTATATTCCATATTGGTAAATGCGAATAATGATCTTCTAGTGAGAAGCGAGCCAAAACAAGTTGGTGACCTTAGAGAGGATATTAAGGAGTTCATCATGAATCCTAAGAATCGTGAAGATTTTGCGGAGTCGTCAGATGAGGCCATTGTATCATTCAAGAATGATAGAGGAACCAAGTATGAAACATACATCGAGGTGTATAATGAAATACAGGCAGCCTACAATGAACTTTGGGACGAGTACTCCAATGCCAAGTTTGGTAAGGATTATGAATTCCTCGAACTGGCAGATAGAAAAGCTGTAAGAGTGGTTATTCCTAAAAAACTCTCAGAGGCAGAGCCATCTGCATTTGGAGAAGAATAAATTAGATTGATATGTCAAAGTTTGAAAAGAAAAGAGGAAAATCCTCGCCGGCTATATCGACGGCGTCATTGCCAGATATCATCTTTATGTTACTATTCTTCTTCATGATGGTAACAGTAATGAGAGATTCGAGTTTAAAAGTAGCGGTCAATACGCCTAGTGCGACAGAATTGACCAAGTTGGAGAAGAAGTCCCTTGTAAATTTCTTATACATAGGTAAGCCAACAGCGGAGTATGTAAGAGAAGCCGGAAGTCAGTCGAGACTTCAATTAGGGGATAAGTTTGCGACTGAGGACGATATTCCATTGTTCTTAGAAAATCATCGCCAGAAGATTGATGAGCGCCAGCGAGGTCTTATCACTTCATCACTCAAAGTGGATCAAAAAACCACAATGGGGATCGTAGGTGATATAAAGACAGCCTTACGTAAAGCAGGGCAATACAAAGTGAACTACTCAGCTAAGAAAAAAGCAGAGTAAGAAACTTTATGTAGTATAAAAGTTATGAGGTAGCCTTGAAATTTCAGGGCTGCCTTTTTTTTGTTTTAGGACAATCCTCAATTACCTTAAGCGGTCCATAGAAGAGACTAACTTCTGATCTTTCTTGATGTATCGACCAGCTAATGTCCCAAAGATGATCGAACCTATTGGTGTCAATGTTCCCAGATTTAGATTAGGCTCAAGAGACGGAACCTCTCCCAATTGAAGGTAGTATATGATGCCAGCCACTAGCGGAAAGCATATAGCAATCACTACTGCTGTATAAGTAACCTTAAGTTGTAGACCTCTGTTGTTGTATAGGAATATAGCTGCTAGAGATATGATTGTTCCTAAGCCAACTAATCCGAGCAATATTGGGTTGTCATGGATGCTGTAGCTGAGATCAGAAAAAATGCCTTTTACAGCCTCGGTAGTAGAAGCAAACGCCGTAAAAAATTGGCTGCCAAAAAATAATGATGAAAGTAGAAGGAATATACTTTGAAGGCGCTGTATCATTTTTTTGACTGCAAATTTATAGTATTATTAATTCAGTACTTTGACTATCAATTAAATTTTATCGACAAGGATGAATGCACCTCTAAATCTAAGTTACTGGGAATATAAATCTTACCTGGATAATATTGATTTTCTGATCGTTGGCTCTGGTATCGTTGGCATCACTGCTGCCCTTGAACTTCGGTCAATAGAACCTGATGCCCATGTCGTTCTAATCGATAAAAATAGCATTGGAGCTGGTGCGTCTTCTCGTAATGCAGGATTCGCCTGTGTCGGATCAATAAGCGAGCTGATGCATGATAGAGATCAATACGGCCTTGACAAAACGATTGAGATCGTATTAGCGCGACAAGAAGGACTAAAGAGATTGCAAGCCTTAGTTGATGATGAGACCTGTGATTATCGCGATACTGGAGGCTGTGAGCTGTTTAGGACTGAAAAGCAGTATAACTCAGCATATGATGAGATGGATGAGTGGAATAGCCTTCTGAGGCCTATTACTGGACTTAATAATAGCTATAGCATATCAGATAGTATTGGTTTCAGCAACATTCATAGTCGGTGCATTGTGAACCATGCTGAAGGCCTACTAGATACAGGTAAGATGTACCGTGCACTAGAAGCTCATATAATCAACAGTGGCATTACATCGATTAGGGGATTCTCTATGACGGGGTTCGAAAAGACGCCTTTCGGTGTCGATGTGAGTTTTGAAGAATTGGCCAAACCAATTGCTACTAAAAATTTGCTCCTTTGCACCAATGCATTCACCCGTGAATTACTGAGCGATGCTGATGTCATTCCATGTAGAAATCAAGTATTAGTGACATCTCCCGTGTCTAATGAACACGTCAGAATGGGATATCATTTGGATGCAGGCTATGTATACTTTAGAGCAGTCGCTGATCGAGTTCTTATAGGTGGCGGGCGACATCAACATACATCTGAAAATAATACAGCGGAGTATGCTTTGTCCAGTGACAATAGGGAGTACTTGTCAGACTTGCTTCATTCTGTCGTACTGCCCGATCAAAGCTTCGGGATCGATTATCATTGGTCAGGCATATTGTGCGGAGGAGAAGTTAGAGACCCCGTGGTACAGGAAGTATGGCCGCATGTATATGCGGCCTATAGACTCGGCGGGATGGGGGTGGCCATAGGAAGTACTATTGGAAGAGAATTAGCACATTTAGCGACATCTTGACGTTAATATACTAATGCGATATACTATACAGTATTTGATCATTGGATGCATGATGTTTTTGAATGTCATGTCGTATGCGCAGAATAATCCAACAGTTGCTATAGATACTTCTGGAACTGGTACTGATTCTGTCTCGACATTAGTGAGTAGTGCTGATCAGGCATTTCACTTTTTTTCAGAAGAAGGGCAGGCTATCGATACACTTGTGGGCAATGTTGTCTTAATCCAAGATAGCCTGTATATGAACTGTGATTACGCCATCGTCGTCGATGATATTCAAGCTTATGCACGGGGTAATATCGTCATTGTGCATAAGGACTCTACGGTTATTTATGCTGACACATTGAGATACGATGGCCTCAGTAGGAAGTCTATATTGACAGGAGAGGTCATACTTGATAGTCGTGGTAAACGCCTCAACACAGATAGGCTCTTGTATGATCTCTACGAGGAACGTGCGACGTTTACGACTGGAGGAAAGCTCATAGATGAAACCTCAGCATTGGACGCGTTATATGGCACCTATGATGTCAAGACAGAAGAGGCTCTGTTCAAAAATAACGTTCAGTTTCAAGATACCTCCATGCTCGTTGTAACAGATAGCATCCTTTATGATTATCAATTTAGCAAGATCAGATTCTTGGGTCCAACCAATATTTATCAAGACAGCACCACCATATACAATGAGTCAGGAGTATATGATACTCGAATCGATAAAGGAGTCTTGAGTGAGAATGTCCAAATAAGTACTCAAAACAAGTTGATTAAGGCAGGATTATTAATCTATGACGGCAAAGCCGACACCTATGACTTGTTTCTCGATCCGGTTATTATAGAACCCGATGGAAGTGAAGCCAGAGGCGACAGTATTAATTATAATGCACGTACAGAGATTTTAAGGCTCTTAAGGAATGCGAGTTATATCTCCGATGATCAAGACGTGCAAGCGGATGAAATCGTTTATGATCTACAGAACGACACATATACCACCACAGGGCGATCTCAAGTTGTCGATGGAGGATCAACCATAGAGGCAGATACTATTCTCAAGACAGATGATGGACAGACCATAGCTAAAGGCGCATTGGTTGTCTTACAGGACACCTCATCCGGTAGCACTATATATTGTCAGGCCATAGAATCAACCGAAAATGGTCACAAAGCTTATGGCATTGAAACCCAACCGTTCTTGATATATGAGCTAGGAGATGCCGATAGTTTATTTTTGCTTGCCGATACCTTGTTTACTGTCCAGACAGATTCGACAGATTTCTTTATCGCGGATAGTAAGGTCAGCATAAAAAAAGGACCAATAAGTGGTCGATCAGATGAGTTAGTTTATGATAAGGTTGATTCATTGATTACGATGTACCATTCGCCCATTATGTGGTCGGATAGTACCCAACTGACTGCAGATACTATTGTTATGACCATGGTGAATGATAACATTGAGGGTTTGGATCTAGTGAGTAATGCCTTTATAGTTGAACAGGACAGTGAGAATGCCTATAATCAGGTCAATGGTGATCGAATTGATTGTAGTATATCAGGACAAGTCCTCAAGAATGCTACTGTGGTATCAAGTGCGCAGATGATTTACTTTATCAGAGATGAGAATAAAGAGCTTAAAGGCGTTAATAAGACCCAGTCAAGTAGCATGTTTTTTCTGTTTGCGGACAACGAGATTGAAAGTGTGAAATTTTACAGAAATCCCGAGTCTCAAATAACAAAATACCAATCTGGTCTAGATCTATCTTCATTTATCTTCAACGGATTCAGTTGGAGATTGAATGAGAAACCCGAAATTTCTATTTTCGCTGCAGAAAATGTGACTGTGGCACGATGAGAATAAGGCTTACCATTCTTTGGCTAACTATATTAATTGGAACAACGCTCCAAGCGCAAAAAGGCGAGTTTGAGCAGGCAGTGACAGCCTTCAATAAAGGCAATTACCAAGAGTCGATTAATCTGCTGGAAGAGATCTCAAAAGGAGAAAATCACTCAGTAGATTTATACTACAATCTCGGGCTGTCATATCTCAAAAATAATAATCTTGCCGAGGGTGTTGCCAACCTCAATCGAGCACTTGTGTTATCTCCTAATCATACCGACGCTCGATCTGCCCTGGATATCGCCAAAGGAAAAATTAGCACACCTATAACTGAGATCCCTGACTTCATGCCATATCAGACATATACTGACATCGCTAAGTCTACGAGTATGAATACCTGGGTAATTATACAGTTGATTGGCTTGATTGGCTTGATATTATCTATCTATTGGTTATTCTTTAAGTCTAGCACTAAGAGAAAGATTCTGTATGTAGTTATAGTGACCACGATGCTTCTATGGATATGGAGTTTCTCTAATGCATCATATCTGCGCAACATGGCCATCAATCCTAATCTGGCGGTGATAGGGCAAGAGCAGACAAATATCTACATTGGAGCTGATAATCGCAGTGAGACAATTGCAGTTGTCGGGGAGGGAGTTACAGCTAGAATATTAGATGAAATCGATGATTGGATAAAAATCGAACTTGCGGATAAAGACGTTGGCTGGGTACAAAAAAATAAGGTGATCATCATATGACAATCACCTTATAATATTTCTATGAATTCAATTTTATGAATTATTCTTCTTCGTCGACGATTACGCCTCCTTTGATTCTATCTTGTAGCGATTCAAGCTCATCCCATCTGCCTGCTGCCGCCAAGCTAGCTTGCTGAGCCCAAGTAACGGGATTGGCTATTCTATATCTTGGTCCTGCTGCATCGAGTATTGCCTTTACATCATCGATATTAGCATCGGCTAATGCCTGAAATGTAGGAATACCTCCTGCAATCAACAACTCTGATATCTTAGGTCCGATACCTTCGATCTTTTTTAAATCATCAGGCTTACCTGATGGAGCTGGAGCCTCAGCTTTGGGAGCTGGTGCTGGCGCAGCGGCTTGTGGAGCTGCCTGCTTTTTAGGAGCTTTTTTAGGAGCAGGTGCATCTAAAGTCTCAGATACTTCACTTAAGATATGAACAAAGGTTCTATCTTTTCTTCCACGCTTGAATGTCACGAATCCATCGATCAAGGCATATAAAGTATGGTCTCTTCCCATTCCTACATTGTTACCTGGATGAAATCTTGTACCTCTCTGGCGGACTATGATGTTACCCGCAATTGCATGCTGACCACCAAATAACTTTACGCCGAGGCGTTTACTATTACTGTCACGTCCATTGTCCGTACTACCGACACCTTTCTTATGAGCCATAATTTATGCGTTTATTGCGTCAATTTTAATCTTTGTATATGGCTGTCTATGGCCATTCTTCACTTTGTAACCTTTTCTTCTTTTCTTCTTGAAGACGATTACCTTATCACCTCTTTCTTCTCCGACAACGGTTGCTTTAACGCTTGCAGAAGCTAATACAGGATTACCTATTGATACGTTGTTGTCATTGCTGACTAAGAGCACATCATCGAATGATAATGACTGTCCTTCATCAGCACCCAAGCTATTAACCAATATCTCCTGGCCTTCACTCACTTTAAACTGTTGTCCAGCTATTGTAACTATTGCAAACATTACTTTGATTTAACTGTCCCTAAAATCGGGCTGCAAAGATAGATTTATTTAATCTAAATCGAAAGAGAAATTTTATCAAAACCCAAATTGTCCCGTTGGCGCATACCAGTCCTGCAATCTGAACTGCTTTTTGACCAATTTTCCATTGCGATCTAACACAATTTTAATCTTACGTCCTTCTTTTTGCGATAGTAATGAGGCTATAGATTCAAGCGAAATTCCCTGAGCGCTTCGACCATTGATACGATATACAAGATCTCCAGGTTCTATTTCGGCTGCTGCCGCTGGGGATCCTTCGATAACCGAAGCTATCATAAATTGATTAAGACTTGGTCCGAATGATACAACACTCATGCCGCTCTTATCATAATCAAACTCCTTGTTGTACTTCTTTCCTCCTTTTAAGTAGAGCTCTTCCTTGGTATAATTGATATAGTAATCAAATCGTCTAAGTAGGAGATTACCTAATATGCCATTCCTGATTAATCCCGTACCTCTGTTATTCGCAAAATAGATGTCTTGGAAGCTGGTGATAATATTTTCATAGCTGTAGTCCCCAAATCGGAGAAAATCGCTCTTGCCAATAACACCTCTTATGGGACCAGATAGACCGAACCCTACTGTCCCGAGCATAGTGCGCTGAGGTAATACCAGATTAGTATCGGTATTGGTATGGAGTAGAAAGGGTAGAGAGGCTCCTGTATCCAGAAGCAGCTTTACGTTGATAGGGGTAATCGATGCTGTTGCTACTGTGCAATTGATATAAGGCTTATTGGAGATGACCTCCAATGGAATTTTGTCATAGTCCTTGAGGTCTTCGTCAAAGGTGGACGGCCGATAGATATGAATTTTCTTTTTCTTGTTTTCAACCCTGACTATAGTGTTGGGAAAGAAACTTCCACCCAAAATGCCGTTTACCTCAATACCGAGCTTTTCTCTGAGTAGAAAATTGTTGTTTTTAATGATAATGATATCTCGTTTCACCTCCTTACATCTTTCGAGTTTCAACTCAATGTTGCGGCTGATATTAGCGGTGATAACAGTGTCGAGGTCGGACCCTGTTATGAGTATTTCGCGCTCATATTTTGCTCCAACAGCATCCGCCAGTTCTCGATCAAAAAGTATAGTATTTTCTGCGCCAGTGTCAAAAATCATCTTTAGAGGAATCACCCCTTCCATGAGGACCTCCACGACCATAAATCCCTGTTGAAGATCATATTTAAATTCTCGATGATCTCTTTTGCCGAGCAAGTCAATCCCAGGTATTTGTGCTTCAAGGGGCATTATATGGGAACATAGCATGATCACAAGCCCCAGAAGGAGTATCCTGAAAGTATATGTGTTTCGGGCAACCATAATTGCAATATAAAGCATCTGCTAATACAGAGGCGGAATTATGTGAGTACTAAATATTAAATCTCGGATAATTAACAAAAAAGGCCTATCACCGAAGTAATAGACCTTTTCATATCATCTGGGCGACAATATTATTTTACGATACGCACCTCAATTCTTCTATTCATAGCTCTTCCTGCTGCGGTATCATTAGATTCCTTAGGAGAAGCACTGCCATATCCCGTTGCAGAGATTCTACTTCCATCGATACCTGCAGACTCTAATCTTGTTTTCACAGCTTCTGCTCTGGCAAGAGACAATTTCTCATTCATAGCTCCATCACCTGTGTTATCAGTGTGACCTTCAACTATGATTTTTACATCCTCATAAGTCTTAAGGATAGCAGCCAAGTTGTCTACCTCACCATAAGATGCCGCCTTAATAGTTGACGAGCCTGAGTCAAAAGTCAGATTATTAAATGTGAAACGATTGTCTCCACTGAATCCTCCATTGATAAAGTCCATCATCTGGCTGCCTACAGATCCTGCCGCAAATTCTATCTTGTCCAATGCCGCTTTAGCCGCGTCATTAACTGCCCCAAAAACGCCTTTAAGCGCATCACCGGTGAGCGACATAGCATCTCCTGCTACATCTGCAACAGCACCCGCTGCGTCTCCTACAGCATCAGCAGCTCCAGTTGCAATACTTTCTGTTGTATTAGTAACTGTGTCAGCAGCATTATCAAGTGCATCTACACCTGTAGAACATCCTTGTCGTGTAACAAAAAATCCTATTGCCAAAAGTGCAAGTAAAGCAGGCAATAACCATTTCATTAACATATTGCCACCTTTTTTGCCAACATCAAGTGCTGCACCACCTACATCCTTAGCCACATCTCCTGCAGCTCCAGCTGCGTCCATTGCTGCTCCGCCTACATTTTTCACAGCATCTCCTGCTGCTCCAGCGGCACCTTTAGCCATATCTCCTGCTGCTCCAGCTGCGTCCATTGCTGCTCCGCCTACATTTTTCACAGCATCTCCTGCTGCTCCAGCGGCACCCTTAGCCATATCTCCTGCTGTGCCAGCGGCATCCATCGCTGCTCCGCCAACATTCTTGACAGCATCTCCGGCTCCGCCAACAACATCTCCTAAAGCATCGCTTGCCTTATCCATTAGACCGCCAGCAAGGCCCGCAATTCCTAATTTATCTCCAAACCCTGATGGGAGAGCAGAAGCAATATGATCTTTCTGAGAACCAAGAAGTTTAGTTAATCCAAGAGCATCTAAGCCCATAGACTTCACTTTCTTTCCAACCACACTCATAATGAACGGTGCAGCTAACTTTAGCAGGGTAGAGCTTGAACTCTTCTTCATACCGCTACTACTTGTTACTAAATCTACTAATGAGCCTAGTTTGTTGTTACCAAAGAGCAAGCCTAATACGCTCGATCCACCTGAAAGCAGATTAGTGATTCCACCAGAATTACTACCTCCAGAAAACAAGTCGGTTACATTGTCCATTAACCCGTCATCTGACTTGGAAAATAGATCCATGAGTTCACCAGCACCCGCAGAGCCGCTACTCTTGTCCATGAGACCACCGAGAACCGAAGGTAATATGCCTCCTAAAGCGCTATTCGTGGCACTTTCTGATTCTCCTAAAAATTTGGCTGCTGGACCTAAAAGTTTTGATCCAACTGAACTAGTTAATAGTTCCATTAAATTAACTGACATTCTTATTCTGTTTTGAGTAAATGATTTTTCTTTTGAAAAGAAAGAATAATGTTAAAATCTCGGTTAATATACGTCGACTTTGAGAGATAGTCACTTTTTAAAATTTTTAATATATGTAAATTATACATGTATTTTAATGGAAAGGAGCGCTATTATTATGATGTGAATCGCAGATACAAGGCGCTTAATCCAATAGAACCACAAGTCAAGGAATTAGGTAAACAACATCAGATTTTTCTCAATTACTTAACTGTACATACAGACAAGACGGGTCTTCATTTTACGAGTTCATATAGTCGCTTGTCATATCTGATAACAACTAATCTGTGGTCTAAAAAAGCAAGTTTCCTATTACATAGTTTTAGAAAGGCCCATCAACTTTCCAATAGATACTCACTCGAGGACTTGTTGCGTCTTGGGAAGTGGGCAACAGAATTTCTTTCAAGTAGCAAGATTTCTCCTCTTGAATCCAAGGCTTTATACGAGACATTTAAGATAGAAAGGCCAGAATCTGTAACTTTTGAACCACTCATAGAAGTGATCATAAAAGAAATCTTGTCTGAAGGTAAGAGGTTTATCGCACAGCGAGTTGACGAGCCCTATGACAAGATCACTGTGAGCTATGGAAACCCTGAGCGAAACGAGGATTATACTGCGATCATCGAGGATATCGCTATGCAAGAGCTCTTGCCGCTACAAGCCATATTGCATGAAGTGCAAATAGCTGCTGATGGCCTGCACTCTCCATCCAAAATAATCCTGGATTCGGATTTTCTACATGTGGTAACCTCCATTTCAGAATGTTTTTCACCATTTGGCACTACTGCGGCAAATTTTATCCTTCGAAAGGTGATGCCTCATAAATCGTCACCAGCATTAATTATGGGTAATGTGGCCAATCATTTTTTGGATAGATTGATATATGACCCAGAACTTGAGTTTAAGACAATAATGCAAGAGGTATTTAACCTAGACGTACTTGGATTAAGTCTTATGTCAGATCCTGAGGTTCGCGCCATTTTAATACAGTTTGAAACACATTTTGACCATCTGAAAAAGGTTGTAAACATAGACTTAGCTGGTCAAGGACTTAGGGCAGAATCCATATATATCGAACCAACTTTCTATGCCACCCAATATGGATTACAGGGAAGGCTTGATGTATTTTATATCTCAGGCGAGCAAGCCTCGATCGTCGAGTTGAAGAGCGGCAGCCCATTCAAGACTAATACCTATGGATTAAATAGCAATCACTATCACCAAACCTTGCTCTACGATATGCTTATAGAAAGCGTATTTGGGTTTCGCATGGCTCGCAAGAATTTTATCCTTTATTCAAAAGAAAGCAACAATGCTTTGAGATTTGCGCCTACGCTCAAGGTACAACAGCGAGAGACGATATTACAACGCAATAAACTCTACCTACTTGATCGGAAACTCGAAAGAACGGGTGATATAAAGGGAATACTAGCGCAGATTCTCGATCAGGATAGTAAGGCGCTAAAGGGGTATGTAAAGACAGATATTCAGAAGGCCATCGAGACCTTGGAAGAATTGGATAAGATAGAGTATGATTATGTTAAACAGCTGTTCCAACACCTATGTAAGGAGCGATTTGATAGTAAAGTAGGAGAGAGTAGTAATCAAAGATCGAGAGGACTATCCAGTTTATGGCGCGACACAGTTTCCCAGAAAGTAGAGCAGTTTAATATCATAAATCATTTGAGCATAAAGGAGAACTATTGCGGAGAACCAGACCCCCTTATGATCTTGATCGCGAGCGAAATGACTGCGCAACTACACAACTTTAGAATTGGGGATTTATGCATTTTGTATCCTGACCAAGGGGGTACCTCAGACATATTAAGTGAGCAAGTATTTAAGGTTACATTGTTAGACATCAAAACTGATCAAATAGCAGTTCGTCTCCGAAGCAGGCAGATGAATCTTAGGATTTTTGATAGCTATGAACTGTGGCATGTTGAGCATGACCGACTTGATAATGGGTTTACATCTATGTCACGCAGTGTATATGAGTTTGCGACCCACAATGCTGATTATCGACGACTCATATTACAGCGAGATCAACCACCTGTTATAGATGAGATACAAGGCGATATTGACGACATCCTAGAGATGACAACCCAACAAAATGAGCTGTATCGAGAAGTCATTAGAGCCAAAGGCTATCATCTACTTTGGGGACCGCCGGGGACTGGAAAGACCAGTATAATGCTGAAGTACTTAACTAAGTACTACCTGGAAAACACTCAGCAGAGAATTTTGCTTTTGGCATATACCAATAGAGCTGTAGATGAGATATGTACGACGATTAACCATATTGATGAGAACATTGATTTTATTAGAGTTGGTTCGCGATATAGTACACATCCCGATTATAGAATTCATCTATTAAATGAAAGACTCTCGCAATGTGGACACCGGCAAGAAGTAATAGAAACTTTGTCGAATCAGCGGCTATATACAGGTACTATAGCATCGATCTTAGGTAAATCGGATCTGTTTAGTCTACTATCATTTGACTTGGTTATGATTGACGAAGCATCTCAAGTTCTAGATGCACAGCTGATTGGGTTACTTGGCAGATTTAAAAAGTTCGTATTGATTGGAGATCATAAACAGCTACCTGCGGTCACTCATCAGTCTCTAGATCAAAGTATTATAGAGCAACAGAAACTTAACGATCTTGGGGTAACCAATTTGTCTAATTCCTTATTCGAGCGTATGTACTTGCAAGCGGTAAAAAAAGGCTGGACACATGTATATGGACAACTCAGTCAGCAGGGCAGAATGCATCTAGAGCTGATGACATTTGCTAATGACCAGTTCTATGATAGTACCCTTGACATCTTGCCCCATATTGAAAGGTTAACAACCACATTATCCATATCCGATAGCTCTGTAAGGTCTAATAGATTACTTTATTGCAACACTGATGTAGACATAGCGAGCAACAGCTTAAAGATCAATCAGTCAGAAGCAATGGCATGCAAACGAATCTTGGAAGAACTATTAACGACGACTTCAAGAGATCACCTACATAAGGACGTATCAATTGGAATTATTACTCCATATCGAGCGCAGATTGCATGTATACGTCAAGTTATTTCGAGCATCGAAAATCCACTTATTGCAGATATTACAATTGATACGGTAGAAAGATATCAGGGTAGTGCGCGTGATATCATCATCTTGTCTACTTGTGTGAACTATCCCTTTCAGTTACGTAGCCTACAATCTCTATCAGCTCAAGGAATTGATAGGAAGCTTAATGTGGCTTTCACTCGAGCTCGGGAGCAGTTCATATTGATAGGCAACAGAGATATCTTGTCACAGAGTGACAGTTATAAGCAGCTTATAGCTCGGAGTTACGAATATCAATTATTATAACATTAATCTATACCAAGATACTTATGCGTTTGTAGACTCAATGACCATTTGGGATTTTGCTTGACATATTCTATAGAAGCTTTGATGTGATCGTTTTGATTGATATCATCGAGAGGCTGCAAAGAGAAATTGTCAAACTGTAGATGACTGAATTGATCTGGCGTGTTTTCGGACTGAGGAAATACTAATTTGAGCTCATCTCCACTGTTTACGATTAGATCAGCATCGGCCTTGGGGCTGACACATATCCAGTCAATTCCTAAAGGCACTTGTATGGTGCCATTTGTTTCAATGGCGATAAAAAATTCTAAGCCCTTAAAGGCCTGAATCAGAGGCTCATCGAGCTGTAATAGTGGCTCACCACCAGTACATACGATGAATGGTTGTGAACTAGAATCCTTTGGCCAAAGTGACAAGCATAGACTTGCCAGATCCGAGGCACTATACTTGCCCCCGTTTTTGCCATCAGTACCCCAAAAGTCTGTGTCACAAAACTTACAAATCGCAGAGTTGCGATCTTTCTCCAGTCCTGACCAAAGGTTACATCCAGAAAACCTACAAAATATTGCAGGGCGCCCTGTATGGACTCCTTCTCCTTGTATGGTGTAGTATATTTCTTTGATGCTGTACATCTTAAAATCTAAGTCGATGCGAAATACTGTTATTAATACCTGAATAACAAGTTTCTTGACAACTATTGGTTACATGGCACCTCTTGTACATTGAGAAGGTCGAGAGATTCTATCTGTGGTCTGACAATCGAGTCGACTTCGACAAGATATGTGGTGCCAGTAGCACAGACAAAGCAAGCTTGACATGTGATCAGATTTGGGTTAGATCGTACCTCAACACCTTGTATAGCGATGGATTGATTATCCAGAAATGCTCGAAGTTCAGTGGCTTTTTGTTCGTCAGTGATATTGATGCCACTCTCTTCAAGCCACGGATCTCCACCACATTGACGCTCTTCAAAAGAGAAGCATATTGTTTCGACAGCCAGTGTCTCATCGCTTGAGCAAGAAGCCACTAGCATAACAAGAAAAATTAAGATAAGTCGCATAGGGTCAAAGCTCTATAATTATAACGGATACTTTCTGCTATAGCATGTAGTCAGAGTTCTTGCTCGATATTATAGTTTCCTTCTTTAGCTCTGTTGTTGATCACCAACTCAGCTAAGAAACCTGTCAGGAATAATTGAGAACCTACGATGAGTATTAGTATACCAAAGAAGAATAAGGGTCTCTCTTGGATATCAAACTGGCTATAGATCAACTTAGTTATTGAAAGGTAGGTTAATATGGCGAATCCGGCAAATAGAAACATTAATCCCCAGGTGCCAAAGAAATGCATCGGGCGTTTGTTGAACTTACCTACGAAAAAAATCGTCAATAGATCCAGAAATCCACTGATGAGGCGCATTGCGCCAAATTTGCTGACGCCAAACTCTCGTTTGCGATGCTCGACGACCTTTTCTCCGATTTTGGAGTATCCTTGCCATTTAGCCAATACAGGGATCCAACGGTGCATGTCTCCATATAGATTAACCTCTTTGACAACATCATTTTTGTAGGCCTTGAGACCACAGTTGAAATCGTGCAGATGTATGCCGCTCACCTTACGGGCTACTGCATTGAATAACTTACTAGGGAGCGTTTTAGATATGGGGTCGTGTCTCTCCTTCTTCCATCCAGAGATCATATCAAGGTCTTCCGATATAATCTTGTTGTATAACAGTGGAATCTCATCAGGGCTATCCTGCATGTCAGCATCCATGGTGATTACTACAGTGCCGTCGGCCTTTCCAAAGCCTACATTGAGTGCTGCTGACTTACCATAATTCCTCCTGAACTTAATTCCCTTTACGATATCTGGATATTGACTCTTTAGCTGTGTGATGATCTTCCAGCTGCTATCGTTACTGCCATCATCTATAAAGACCACCTCATACGACTTAGAAAATCCTTGCATGACCTTGTCTATCCATGCCATCAATGGCAGCAAGGATTCTTCTTCGTTATAGACGGGTATTACAAGGGAGATATCAGTCATGTCAGCCTATGTGCTCAAGCAAAAGTAGTACATATTAGCTCATTTACATGATGATCAAATCTAATATGACGCTCTAATTATTTTTTTTCATGATTGCTGACATGATTAAGGAGAGTATTATTCCTCCTATTAGCGATTGCAACCAGGATAAAATGGCCATACCTACAGAAAACGATCCAAGATTCTGAAGGTCTAATTCTGCCTCCATCTCTTCATTTAATTTTTCCAACTCTTCTTCTGGCATGCCGGCAATGTCTCCCATCCAACCAGTCATATCCTGACTGATAGCTTTGGCTGATTCTGCTTGTAAGTTGAGTAAGTCAGGATCTATGTAGTTAACAAGTATGAATGTGAAGATTACGCCAATCAAAGTACCTATCATATAGCATAGAAACGACGACTTTAGCGCTTCACCAAATGTTAAGAAGTCTTCCTGAATATATCTGGTTTCTTTCAATGTCAAGTACAGGAACCCAATCACTATTACAAGTGACAGTATCATACCGAATCCGGCTTGCTTCATTGTAGAAGGGTAGTGAATGCTCGGTATCAACTGCCATGATATAATGGATAATAATATGAGCACTCCTCCAAAATAGAGACCATATTTGACTGAAGGGTTATCCATAAAGTTGAGAATTAAGTGTTTTGTTAATCAAGTGAAAAGTACTATTAAAAAGTGTTTTTTACACCATTTAACACTCCTATGACGGATCCCATCAAGGTATCCCCATCAAATGGATTGTTCGAGCATTTAGAATAGGATTGCCCAATATTACTAGTTACATCGGGGTCAAATACTGTCAACCTTGCTTCCTGATCTACATCAATTTTTGGTGCGTCTAACTTGAGATATTCATAAGCACCCTCTGAAAGACAATATATGAGGCGCTCTTGTTTTAATTTGGTGGCATGAGTATTAAGTGCAGCATAGCAATGCTGCAGCCCAATGTTTCCAAATTTTGACATGCCAAACTCTTTGTCTTTATCTTCCTGCAGTACAGGTCGATGATTGCTGTTGATACAATTGATTACACCCTTATTTATAAGCTTGATTAACCCATTCTTATCTGATGCCTCTCTCAATGGAGGAATAACCTTTAGGTTCGTATCAAAATCCTCTAAGTCTTGATCTGTGCGAACTAAATTTAAGAATGGTACGGAATATGAAACCTGAACTTCCGAAGTTCTCTCGATGACTTCAGGCGTACTAATATTATGTATGTGGATGTCGGAACCGACATATCTCGCAATCTCAATGGCATTAAGTGTTTCAAGTTTCTCTTCTGTCTTGGGCATGCCCACTAAACCCATCTTCATGCTCTGCGTCCCTTCATTGATCTGTCCATTGCTAACAAGACAGTTGTGTTTGAGATAGTGGATGTAGATACCATCAACACGCTTGAGATATTGGAGGATGCGCAAGAGTTGATCTCTGTTAATCTGATGATTGGGGCCATCTGTAAATGCTACTGCACCAGAAAGATCGAGGTCGATCATTTCCGAGATCACCGTTCCTTCTCCACCCTGTGTTGCGCATGCAATAGGTAGTATTTCAGTAACTCCGTTGTCATTATTTTTTTGAAGGTAAGAGATCTGGGATTTGCTATCGATCGCAGGAGTAGTGGTAGGCAAAGTCGCCAGATAGATATAGCCGCCAGTGCAGGCGGCTTGCTTTAAGCTATTTAGATCTTCGAGAGATTCGTGTCCTGGCTCTCCATTATATGCGCCGATATCTAACCATCCTGGCGAAACTGACAGGTTTTTACTTTTTACGATCTGCGCGCCTCGAGTCTTAATGTCCTTACTAATTTTTTTGATCTTACCATCTTTAATCAATAGATCTACACGCTTAAGATGATAC
>CAZAXY010000042.1:0-27121 GCA_964489125.1 uncultured Saprospiraceae bacterium | reverse complement strand
GGAGTAATATAAAATCAGTTATTTGCATTGTGACTTATCAAGAGACTATTTCTTTCCTTTTTAATCAACTCCCAGTATACCAGAGAGATGGTGAGCGAGCGATTAAAAAAGACCTAAGCAATATCATTGCCTTGTGCGAGGCACTAGGCAATCCTCAACATAATTGGCCGAGTGTTCATATTGCAGGCACCAATGGTAAGGGCACGGTCACTCATATGATTGCTGCAGGATTGCAGGCGCAGGGATACAAAGTCGGCGTATATAGCTCCCCGCATTATATGGATTTCAGAGAGCGCATCAAGATAAATGGCGAATGGATATCAGAAGAGGCTGTTATATTGTTTGTAGAGCGCATACAGTCCCAGATTGAGCGAATCAAGCCGAGCTTCTTTGAGATTACTGTAGCCATGGCATTTGATTATTTTGCCCGGGAGGATATAGACTATGCTGTCATCGAAACTGGATTAGGTGGGCGTTTAGACTCTACTAATATTATTCAACCACTATTATCTGTAATTACTAATATAAGCCTCGATCATATGAATATGCTTGGGGATAGTGTATATCAGATCGCACATGAGAAGGCAGGAATAATCAAGCAGGGTGTACCCGTGGTCATCGGCGAGTATCAAGCTTCGTGCGATAGTGTCTTTATTCAGAAGGCTAATCGATGTAGTTCAACCATTCACTTTGCTTCGATTCAGCCTCAGTATACCTCTAATGATCCTGAGTCAATCATAGGGCCTTTTAGAGCAACCAACCTACAGACTGCAGTATCTGCACTTAATTATCTTAAGTCAAATCGCATCATTGAGTTGACTGATGATTCAATCAAGACCGGATTGAGAGATTTTGCACAGTTGACCAGATATATGGGCCGATGGCAAGTATTGGATCATCAGCCATTGACGATCGCTGACAGTGCTCATAATGTGGATGCAATCGCCAAAGTCATGACCAGAATTCAGTCTCAGCAATATGACAATCTCAAGATGGTATTGGGATTTGTCAAGGAGAAGGATCTATCTGGGATAATGGGTCTTTTACCCAAAGAGGCTACTTATTATCTCGTCAAACCAGAAATCTTTAGAGCCATCGATCTTGACTCCTTAGGAGAACTATTTGATCAGTACGGATTGAGCTATGAAAAAGTAGGAGCTGTCCATAAAGGATATGAGTTAGCGCTATCTCAAGCTGCTGCTGATGATTTGGTATATGTCGGTGGAAGCAGTTTTGTAGTAGGGGATTTGTTAGGATATCTGAGAAGGTAGATGGGTATCTATTCGTTGTAAATATTGTGTTTGTCGGGAACTCATTGATCTACCAAGAAATCCTACTAATAGTATAATTTCTGCATGTAGTATAAATAAAAGAGGTGATGACAGAAATGTCATCACCTCGTAAAAGAATTAAGTCTTAATTGTCAATTCTGCTAATTATTGATTATAGACCAATACAAAGCCTTCTTCATCATCGGTGAACTCATTAAACCCTACAAGAGATTGTATGAAAAATTGATTATCTATAAAGGAGTGTATAGGCGATATGAAACTTAATGAACCTGATAATTGAGCCTCAGATGTCAGTCTCTTAGCGATATTATACAAGTTCCCATTATTTATATACAAGGACGGATATTGAAATGCTATGTTGTCTATAAAAACAATTGGCTCAGAATCATCGGTCAATAATACGACATCATCATTATCAATATTAACAATTGTACCGACATCAGAACTATTTGATGAAAATACACTTTCTGTAAAACCTAATAAATTGCCGTTAAGTCGAAATGAATTAATAAAACCACCTTGTGTTGGAAACACTTGCCTCTCTAATGTGGGATCATTAAACTCAATTGTGAAAATTTGGATTACATCACCTGTTGAACTTGAAGATGCTACTGCGGCTATTTTACCCTCGCTTATATCGACTTGATGACCAAAAAACTCTCCACCTTCAATCCCAGCACTTCCAGGAACATAATTTAAATCAAAAGGTTGTCTAACTAAGTTGCCGCCAACAAATCGATATATATACAACTCCAACGAAATCTGCAACTCCTACCGAAGCCCCGGGCTCGCTTATTGCTACTAAGTCACCTTCTATGGCCATGCCTTCCCCAAATAGTCCTGAAAATTCTGGAGGATTAGAATTTGGAGTTTCAATAGTCGAGATAAAACTATAATCTCTATTGACGATTTCATACATATGTACCTCTCCTGAGCCAAAACCACTTACTAGTAAATAATTGTCGTTAGAAGCCATAAAAGACCCAAAATTATCAAAATTGATTGGGTCGGGTGCTTGTAAATCAATATCTGCATATGTCCACAAACCATTAATTAATTCATATACATATATAATGCCAGCTGAGGTGTTATCATCACCGAATGGATTAGAGATAAAAAGCAAATCACCTACTCGCTCTATTTGGGATCCAAAAATACCCGCGCCTGTGACTGGCGGGACGATGACCTGATTCTCTATGCATAGAGGAACCCCTATATTGGCGCTGTTACTAGAGGAGCCATTACTATCACCATTAGTAAGTGATAACCACTCTGACCCATTATACCCCTCAAAGTCTGATCCGGTCCAACGCATCATACCTGCTTGCGGAGATATAGTCTCGTTGGATATTTTGATATTACCTTCTATATCAAGTTGCTGACCAGAAAGCTTAAGAAAAGTTAAGAGTAAAAGAATTGCGAAAATGAAATTTAACTTTTTCATGTATTGTTTTTTAGGTGATGTGCGTAGATATTGTATTAGTTAGTACAACCCTCGATGATTGCTTCAAATAGTGCGTTGAGTTTAATCTCAAAATTTTCTAATAGAGAGATTTCTGTAGCAGAACTATATGTAACATTGGCTCCATTGTTAATAGTCTGATCAGATTCAATAATACCATCTGTTACAAAAGTCTGTTCATCTGATATCATACCCGAGAGTTGATTAGCTCCGGCAAAATCGGTAGGGCAATCAACAAAATCTCCTAAAACATTGATAAATGATACCTTGGTTTCAGTATCAGATCCTATACCATTAGTTACTGTTAAAAAGACTGGATATATACCTGCTGTATTATATGTTATTGCAGGCGCGGCCATGTTTGACGTAGATGGCGTACCACCAACGAAACTCCAACTATAGCTTAGGGATCCTGGATTATAGTTCCCAAAATTCACGGTAGGATTAGGGGTTAACCCAGAAAAAAAAGCCTCTTCTCCCACAAATAGGGTGTTTCGATCAACAGATATAACTGCTATTGGAGGGTCAAGACAATTAGCCATTTCACAGATTACAAGTGTATAGTCGTGTACGTCTCCCGTAAATTCAGTTGAACAAGGATCAGGGTCGCTACCATCAGAGGTGTAAATAAATCGAATAGTATATCTCCCTTCTGGTAGGATGTTGAGTGCACCTATATCTCCCGTTGAGAAATTAAAATCTGGTCCAGAATACATCTCCTCAAAGAAGCCATCAAATTGGCCATCTGGTGGTCCCTGCATACCATCATTCCAATCGACATAAATACTAAGTCTATCTGTATTACTACATTCATTTGATGTTGCCACAGAGATGGGAGGATGATTACCAGGGTCCATCTTGAAAATCGCATCTCTGAAATCACTGTACCCAATCCCTCTAATAGCCGTAAATGATGTTGTCATGGCACTACCAAAAGATACATAAATGAGCTGATTATTTTCACCTTGTCCAAAACCTCCGCAAGAGGTACAACCATAGGATATGCAGACCTCAGCATCGTCCGAATTGAATATGTTAAACCTATATTCGCTTGTCAGTCCACCGCCAAACCATGTCAGGCATGGTCTAATAGGTGGATCAATATCATAAGGTACTGTATAAAGCTGTAACAGCATCTTATAGGTGTTGGTAGGAAGATCTGGCACTGGTAGTGAACCAAATGCCAGCGACGAGCCATTAAAGTTGATCTTCTGAGAAAATACAAGATCATTCTCTGAGTGATATAATCCATTGAACTCTTGATCTCCTCGATCATCATTTATGTCCAACCAGATATTCAGGTATGACGTAGTCGGAGGCTCATTTGGTATGTTTCCGTTATTATCCTCAAGTTGAATAATAAAATCAATAGATTCACCTACAATGCCAGATATTCCAAATTCATCAGAGCCCGATCCAAAATCATAGCAATTATCAAAGTTTATATATCTAGGTGCATAATCAAAACTTGCACTTCCACCAAAATTGTTGCAAACCTCTGAATTACATACCACCTGAATCACGTACTCTGTATTAGAATTGGAAGTGCCATCCACTAGAACATAATACACGCCAACATCTGGATCTGGAGTGAAAGTCACTGATTCATCTGAGTTGCCATTATTTTGACTACATGCCACGACTCCGGTAAATTCATTGAGTCGATCTAATATGATTAAATCAACATCTCCATTACCTAAATTTAACAGGTTGACTGTAACTTCAGAGCTATACCCATCAGGAAACAACTCATAGCACACTTCCATACCATCCAGATTTTTGTTAAGATTAGAACAACCCACATATGAACTCACTGTACTTGGATCATTTGACATAGGATAGGTGTCCGGAGCTCTCTGGAAGTCGCAATTCAATGTGTAGCCCGTCTGAAAGCATGCTAAGTTTGGAATCTGATCAATCAGTAGTGTATAATCCTCATACTCTCCATAGAAGCATTGATAGCAAGGATCGGGTTCGAAGCCAGGCGCTAACGTACGAGTAAATCCAGTTGAATTGTCTATAACATCTTCAGACACAAAAGTCCCAATGCGCATAGTATACTCCTCACCTAACTGTAGCCCCGGAGGTATTAATATCTGCCCTTGAACCGATGAAATAGACGTGGGGGAATTCTCAAAAGAGTTTTCTTCTCCAGGGTCTTCAAAATTCCCATTTTGATTCCAATCTATCCATATAGTAAATATATCTGCGGGATAGCTAACGTCACCCGGAATATCTACTGCGGGATTATTCCACATACTAAAATCTACTATTGAACCTGACTCTACACTGATTAGACCAGATCTGAAATCTCCATATCCATCATTATTATCACTTACATTAATAAAATCTGCAAAACGAAACTCATCTATGAAGTTGGCGTAATGGAGAAGAAGGTCATCACCATTGCCCCCTACAACAAAAGTATATCCGTTCACTTTACAGTGGATGTCTTCAAAGTCAAAATCCTCAAGCTCTAACATCCAATAATCATTAAATCCTCCATAGAAATTATCTATATCACCATCATCTGATCTAGTAATTCCTGCTATCGCCGTATTACCATCGGATTCTTCTACGATTCTGACCGGTGTGTCAGAGTTAGATCCACCATAGGCATCATAGCATTGAAGGTTGAAATCCTCATCTAATGCATAGAAATAAAATAGACCTTCACGTAAAGGCTGCGTGGAACATATGATTCTGGGGTCTAAACAACCTTCTGTGACACAAGGCTCAAAATCTGAGAATTGTGTTGTTAAAACCCATCCATCTGAGTCTAAGGCAAAATCTCGATTCCCTGATCCGATATCATAAGTATTGGTAAACGCAACTTCTCCATCGTCATTAAGTCTCGCAAAGAAATCGCCAAAAGGTAGATCACTGGCTTTCTTTTCTATACGGCCATCCTCAACAGTTTCGGTTGCTACAACACATTCGAATTTTGAACCTAAAAATGATACCATATTATCGGAATCAATCTCTAGATCCCGAATTAGGATTTCAACACCGTCATCATCTGCGAAAACTCGCTCCCAGATCACCTGATAAGAAGGAGATAACTTCATAATCCAAATTCCTCTGGTTAATCGTTGAGTGCCTTGGCATTCTCCTAATGAACTTATTGTGCCATATATTATATAATTTCCATCATCATCTGTTCTGATGCCTTGAATCTGGCGATCTGTATATAGAATCTCAAAAGAATTAGTTTGTATACCGGAGGAGTTAACTGTAAATAACCAAGATTCATTTATACTAACAAGGTTGAACCGATCAACAATAGCACCAACTAAGAATTCGCTCTCATTTTGATTTGACTCAATATCGACTACGAAAAATTCCGTTCCAACTGCACTTGCTGGTTCAGGATAAGTGAATATCCATTGTAGATCTCCACTTGGATTGAGCTTAAATAGCATAGCATTATTCGTCTCATTAACCAGTGCACAATCATCTGAAAAAGTCTGACCGCCAATTACAAATCCATCCGAAACTTCAATTCCAGTGTTTACAAAGTCATTATTGCTACCACCAATTGTTCTCGACCAACTCACTTGACCCAATGAACTCGTCAATTTGATTATCAGGGCATTATCCCCCGAAAAACTACTGCAATTTGATATTTCAGTAGCATCAAAATCATCACTTTCTGAGTTTCCAATTAATAGGAATCCTCCATCCTCAGTTTCAAACATATCCGTTAACTCATCACTATTTCCTCCTCCATAGTTGTTTTCCCAAGCGATGTTTTGAGCTGATAAATCAATTGCTGAAAAGAGCAAAACTAAGGCGCTGATTTTAAGGACGATAGAGTAACTCAGCGAAGGTTCAGTTTGCTTTGATGTCTTTACTAAATTCATAATGGAATATTTTTTTGATGAGATACTTGTTGGTTATTTTTCTGAATTCATATGAGGCCCATTCTTACCGCCTTGGCGACCAGATGAGTACAGTTTTTAGCATTGAGTTTTTCTTTGAGAATGTTGCCGTGAGAGATCACTGTATGATGACTGATGAACAGCAATGATGCTATCTCCTTAGCTGAATATCCTTCTGACAATAAATTGAGGACTTCTCGCTGACGTGATGTAGTTTTTAATGCCACAAGGCATTCAGTGCTCTTTCTATTCTCTTCGAGTATAAGACATTGGGCTGGAAGCATATTTGATTGATTTTAATTTTGAAAATATATGTAGTCTTTGCGATAGTGTATATATCTACCCCCAGTATTGAAATCTAATCATCTAAGAGATTGTCTATTATCTTATCGTGATAGGGGAATAGAATCGATCAGGACGATAGTAGCAATATTGCCCCGATCGATAAGATTAGTTCTTTCATAAGTATAGAAAAAGAATATCACAGATTACATCCTATATCACTTATCATATATATGTAGATAACGATCACTAGCAATTAGAATAAAATTATTGTTAGAACCCATATACTTTCCAAAGTTGTCTAACGAAAGAGGGTTTATCTGGGGGTGATCACTTAGCAATCTCAGTGATAACGACGCTACAGCTGTTTCATCATCTTGTAATGAGATTTCGGACCTATCAAAAAAATATACACCAGAGGAGTTCGAAACTAAGATTTCGATTCTATCTGAATTATCCGACGATCCCAATTGAAAAAAACCACCAGAATGTTGTGGAGTAAATCTGATGAATCTTTCATCATGATGAAGATTACCAAATAAGCTAAAGTCTGGTTGAATCCAATATGCGGCACCAGTAGGCAAGCCATTTGTTAAATTACTTCCTCCAGTAGATCCGATAATCGCACCATTACGGGAATCAGATCCAAATGGAGGACTTTCATTAAATGTGAGATATGCTCCAAAATTATCAAAAGAAGGAAATAAACCTTGATATGCAGATGGTTCTGTAATGATGCCCTCATCTGCTTGTGACCAATCTTCATCGCAACAAATTTCAAAGAGATGTACCTGACCAGCAGCTGTATGTCCATCTACATCTGCATCTGGTGCTCCTACTAAAAGAAGTTCAGTAGAAGAGAATGAACTTTCATCCATAATAATTATAGACTGGCCAAATCGATCACCACTATTACCACTAAACTTGTATTGAGAAATTGTTGATCCAAACTCAAAAATGAAGGCCTCGTCCTCAACAGGTGCTCCAACTGCCAATCTGAAGTCTGAGTACATCGCACTTGTACCGAAACTATTGCCTGAATAATCATTTGGAACAATGCTACCGATTAATTCCCAGTCTTCATCTCTATCGTAAGTATCTATTCTTCCATTTCCGATTACAGCAATGTAATCGCGACAATCATTGCATAAAAACGAAGAAAAAATACGTTCGACTTTCCTAAATCCTGGACCGATGAAGATAGACGTATCGGGTTCAAGAGTATATTGAGTAAAAGTAAAATCGTTATTGGGATCGTCGTCTACATTGATGATATAGAGTGAATCAATGTCAATGCAAGCGACGAGTTCGTCATGAACTGTACAATCAATTATTTCATTAGTATTGATGCCATAAACGAAATTTTCTCTTCTAAAAGTCCCAAATTCATCAGCTCCTGTCAGTATCTCACTTTCCAAGCTGGATGGTGATGAAGATGACTGATCCAAAGTGATTAGCAGTCTCCATATGCCGCCATCGTAGTACCAGAATCCGCTATCTCCATCGATTTGATAGACGAGAAGTCCAGTGGCAGGATTCCTTATAGCTGCACGTTGAGCCTCTGTCATCCGAGTGGTGAGCACACCTTGAGTGGTCGACTCGTACTCGACTAAAGCACTGGGTTCTTGGGCTTGGATAATAGTTATTATGGATAGCATCAGTAGTATGGTTAATCTGATTTTCATAGTATATAATTATGATGTTATACTGTATGTAGTTTGGTCGAGTGATACATTTTATTAAGCTTTCTACTATAGAGCGTAGAGCTCAGTTGCTGCAGCATAGGTACTGAAGTGCTCGGGGGCGCCCTGCGGGTCGTCGTCCAGAACGAGGAGATTTTACGCACGTGTGTCAGCGCTGATAAATAAAACAAAGCATAGAAGTGATAGATAGAACTTGTAGGTATACATATTTCTTGATTTGATTTTGCCATCGCAGTGAATGGAACAGCGTTATTTACTTTTTAATTAACGGGGTCAAAATAGGAACTCACTCAACATTGTCCATACCCCAATTTGCGTATTTATCACCCGATTCGGCCTAATGTCGGAAGCAGACTAATTCGGGATCTTGAGTTATTTTGTTCACTTTTTCTATCTATTTTTAAAGCGATGAACTAAATTCTGGTGGTCATAACTGTCTAGTAACGAGCACAGATTTTATAGATCAATCTGCATGAACATCACACGCATTACTAAACTTCCTTTACTCATACTGTTGCTATTTACGATGCATTTGACTGCATCTGCACTTGACTCAGTCAAGTGTATCGATGGCGATATTGATAAGATTAGTCTGAACGGCTATTCTGCTATCACCACCATCCCTGATGGACATACTATTGAGGATGTAATCAACGAACGGGTATCTCTTGATTGGAAGCTCATCTCATCTAATGGATATCACTCCCAGATGGGAGATTCAAGATACCTGGTCAAGGCCGACATCTGTCAAGTCCAAAGCGGTAGATACTATCTTATAATCGACGACTCCAAGATATCACATATCAAGGTTCTTCTAAAGAATGTAGACACTGGTACTGTGGAAGTTATAGCCGAGTCCAATATAGCCACCAAGCATAGAGTTGGGTTCAAACAGCATAGACTACACATCTGCGATGTTCCCTTTGAGGCTAACTACAACTATCAACTTTATATCTATAGTCATGAGCTGAATGGATCAATCTGGACCGATTACACCCTATTCAATGAAGATGAGTTTCATACCTACTCATATCGTGAAGAACTCAAAATCGGGTGTATAGTAGGTATCATGTTAATGTTTATAATTCTATCTGTATTTCTCTTAATCATCACAAAACAAACCATCTTCATTTATTACTCCTTGTATCTGATCGCTACATCAACATTTGGAATAATGACCTTTGGCTTGCCAAATCTAATTCTGGAAGATATAAATGAAAATATCTATGACACAACAATTTGGTCAAGCGTTTTTTTAATTCTTATTATGATGTCTGCAATGGCTGGCAATGTGCTTGACATAAGGAAACACTCGACTACGCTACATGCAATGTTAAAGTTTACCATAGGATATTATAGCATTGTACTCATAAGTTTTATTATACTTAAGCTACTCTTTAACGATACGCCTATTCCATTTTTTAATATCATGTATCCAAGTATTGGAATATTTCCATTTATTTTTCTCTCTATTTTAATCAGCTACTACGTCAAAACTAAGGATAACACATCCATTTATCTCATAGTTATATTTTCCTTCGCACTCATTTCATTTATTCTACTTGGACTGAAGCCACTGCTTCATTTAGATGTAGGACTCTTCCAATATTTGCGTTGGATTTTACTATTAGAATTGATATTAATATTTTTAGTAATTGTCATAAATAACTTCAATAACTCACGAGAAGAATATAATCTGATCAACTCATTCTTACAAAATAAAACGAGTATTCTGAATGCCCTCGTAGATGCCAGAAGAAGTGAACGTCAAAAAATATCTGATTTCCTTCATAACAATGTCGGTTTAAAATTAGGAGCTATAAAAATGCTTATTCCATCAGAAGAGGCAAAACTCGAAGTTCTAATAGATGACCTATCTACTGACATACGAGACATGTCACATAAGCTTAACCCTCAAATACTGAACGACAAAGGGCTCTTAAATGCCATACAACAAGACCTACTCATCCTGGAGGATTCCTACCCTGATGTTACGATCAAGCTGACTTATAAACTGGACCAAACTAAATTAACGCTCAATCAGATAGAAGCCATCTATCATTGCTTTATAGAGATTGTTCAAAATATCCTTAAACATGGTAATGCAGATCATATCGATATAGCTCTATCTACGGATGATGATAGTCTCACTCTTAATGCAAGGGATAATAGTAGTATTGCCTTCCACAGATCGAATCACAATGGTTCCGGGATAAAGCGAATGACACTTGAGTTATCGTCTATTGATGGTAACCTAAGAATTGAGAACCTCCTTGATCCAAAAGGAACGTTACACAATATTGAGATTCCTCTCCTTGTAGATGTTAGTTGATAACAAGTGTCCACGGTAGAGGATTACTATTTTACAATATTCAATTTGTATGCGAGCGACACCAACTCTTGAATAGAATTAATTTCTAATTTTTTATAGATGTTTTTTCTATGCGTCCTTACTGTATTAGGGCTGATGAAAAGTTTCTCTGCAACTCCACTATTAGAGTTTCCTTGAGCCAACAATGAAATGATGTCACGCTCTCTCAGACTCAGGCTACTTGATATACTATAGCTATCATAATTTTCAAAATTCAAGCGACCCTTATAGTCTGATGCTATAAAGTCCCCTCCCGCCGAAACGTAGTCTATCGCATGTAATACTTCTGCTTTACTTGAGTTTTTCTTTAGATAACCACTCAAGTCGTGATCTCTGGCATATTTCAATAAATCCTGTGTGAAATATGAGGAAAGTACAATAATCCTTGCCGTCTTGGACAACATCTTAATCTCCCTGATTCTTTTTAATGTATCTACACCTCCAAGGTTAATATCCAAAAAAACGATGTCATATATATTCTTATTCAACGAGTTTAAAACGTCTTTAAAGTTAGTAGCTGTATTAACGATTGTGTCTGTGTAATTACTCATAATCACTTCAACCAATCCATCTATATACAGTTCATGATCTTCTATCAGTAGAAATTTCATCCCAGAACAATAATATTTTCTGTGTCAATTTATATATTTTCATGCAATTCTCAGAAATCTGATAGTAATTTTTATCAACTGAATAGCGCAGATAGGCTGCACGGTAACTCTCTTATTTGCAGTAACTAAAGCAAATAAGAATGGAAAAAATGTTCAAAGGACTCAGCATTTATGACTTTCAGCATCAATATGGCACTAATGAGTCATGCATAGATGCACTTGTTGAGTTGAAATGGTCAAAGGGGTATTCGTGCCGCTATTGTGGATACAAGAAGTATTGCAGTACTCATCGTTATGGTGAGCATAGGTGCAACAGATGTAGGAAGCCAGAGTCTGCTACTGCGCATACACTATTTCATAAATTGAAGTTTCCAATACGCAAAGCCTTTATGATGATGTACCTCATAAGTACTACTAAAAAGGGGATATCAGCCTTGGAGTTACATCGAAAAATGGGTGTAAATAAGCGGACAGCATTGTTGTTTAAACGAAAGGTGATGGCTTCAATGTCATCACCTCTGTTGTATAGGATGAATGGTGAAGTTGAAGTAGATGAGACATTTGTAGGAGGCAAGGAAAGTGGCAGCAGAGGTATGTCAAAAAGTTCTAAAAGGCTTGTAGCTATTGGTATTGAGCGAGCTGGCAAAGGAATATCCAGAGCACATGCACGAGTAATATCGGACGCAGGAGTCAAGCAACTAAATCCATTCTTTGAAGATCATATCTGTGATGATACACACATTACGACTGATGGATTTCCCTCCTATAAAAGCCTAAAAACAAAAGGCTGGAATATCACTCAAAAAAAGTCAAAAGGAGGCAAATTTTTGATTCCATGCATCGATTTATCATGACTATGAAGGCAAGTAAGATCCACACCAATAGCAATGGGAGCTATTCTGACGTTGTTCACTGGAGGTCTAAGGAAGATGCCAAGAAGTCTGAGGCCAATATGGGAAATAATTCTCATGACGCTGAATGGTTCGGTTGTTATAAGCCAGAATCGATAAGCAGTAAGAACCTAAATCTCATAGGGGAGTTTTAGTCCATAGATGGCTAAACTTCACTTCCACACAGCAGAATTCATTCAAGGTCAATTCACCATGAAGAAGCTCAATCTTTTATTGATGTTTCAGGTGAACTGTCCAGGATGTTTTCTTTATGCCTTACCACTCTTTATAAATTGTATAAGGAATATTCGGATAATATGGCCTTCGTAGCGCTGTCTACGGCATTTGAGGATTATGCTCGAAATACCTCTACAGCTGTAGAGGATTGATGAAATATTTTTTCAAGTTCATCCAGAATGAGTTTATGGTCATCGACCAGGAGGATTTTGGTGATGCGATGCAAGTTTGATAAGAATTTAGGTACCTAAAGTAAAGTGAAAAAAATGAGAGTTCGTAAGGAATGATTGTAAAGAAAGATCTCCTTTAAGACCAATTAAATATCAAAGTATAACTCAATCTCCTTTCTTATGGCAGCTTTAACCTTATTGCTGATGCCTATAGATAGCTGCTGATTATGGGTAAACAGATCATTGACATAGGCATCCTTGCCCTGTCGTTCCATGGTGATATAAGATTGTGTGATTGCATTGATGGTCTGATCTTTATATAGCTCAATCATTTTCCATAACTGACCTGATACATATAACTGTTGAGTGATATTGTGCTCATATTCTTTCTGTACTGATACGAGTAGAATTGTCTTCAGCGCATTAGCATCGAGTTCTGGAGTATTCAATCGTATGATGAGGTCAGAGAGCTTTGTACGCTCTACGAACATAATCAAGCGCTCATATGCCTGAAATCGGAGCGCTTTTACATCCTTATCAGCATCTTTGCGATTCTGTTGTGCCATCAGAAAGGTCTGCTGAGAGGTATATTGCCTCATCAAAAAATAGATGACTAAGGAGGGAAGCGCATACTTGACTACTTCAATAAGGATCTCTACAATCTGCATATCACAATTACTATGATGTAAAAATAGCGATTACGGGTATTACATAAAGACCAGCAATGAACTAACTTTGTATCATAGACGTTATGTCAGAGCTAAATTGAAAGAAGATGAGTGATACTATTACCACTACTCCAGTAAGCTTAACGCTAAGTGCAATCAAGCAACTTACACGGATCAGAACAGAACAAAACCTTGATGATACTCATGGACTAAGAGTCGGTGTAAAAGGTGGCGGATGTTCAGGATTTAGCTACGTCCTTGGTTTTGACACTCAAAAAGACAAGGATGAAGTTTTCGAAATCGCTGGCATGAAGGTGCTCATGGAGAAATCACATGGCATATATCTGATTGGTATGGAGATCGACTGGCATGAAGGCTTAAACAATAGAGGATTTACCTTTAGCAACCCTAATGCACAGGAGACATGCGGTTGTGGAACGAGCTTTTCAGCATAATCTTTTTACAAGAGTTCCAATTCTTTTTTGAGCGCTTTAGTAAGCTTTGACACAACAAGATCATAAGAGTGATCTATGAGCTCCTTGATTAAGTCATCTTCTAATCCTCTCTCGGTATAGACTGTATTCCAATGTTTCTTGCTCATATGATAACCAGGGATGATGTCATCATATTCATCCCGTAGGTCAAGAGCTCTCTCTGGGTCACACTTGAGATTGATGGCTGCATCGGTCCACTCAAGACCTATTAAAGCAAACATTTTGCCCATGACTTTAAATACAAGAGTTACCTCATCAAATGGAAATTCTTCAGTCACTCCTTTTTTCTGAATACAATGGAAGCGAAGATCCTCTACATTCATTCTAAACTTTATTAGCTTAAAGATAACTAAGCGCCTTCTAAAAAATTTAAAGGGTAATACGATATTCGTGCCATTGCTAAATGTCATCGTATGAAGTTGAGTCCAACTGAGACTGAAGAAGGAAAACGTACTCAATCCTTAGAGTGGAAGATATGGGGACCTTATGTTGCTGAAAGGCAATGGGGAACTGTGCGTGAAGATTATAGTAAACATGGGGAGTCTTGGGATTTTATCACTCATGATTTAGCTCGTAGTAATGCTTACCGGTGGGGAGAGGAAGGCCTTGGTGGTTTCTGTGATGTCAAGCAGATTATGTGCCTGGCGCCGGCGTTTTGGAATGGTCGAGATGCCATCTTAAAGGAGCGCTTGTTTGGCTTGACTAATAGTCAAGGGAATCATGGAGAGGATGTCAAGGAGTTGTATTTCCACCTACAATCGACTCCGACGCACTCTTACTGTCAGTATCTATACAAGTATCCGCAGAAAGCATTTCCTTATGATGAATTAGTAAAGTTTAATCAAAGAAGTCGAGATCAACTAGAGTACGAGATTGCCGATACTGGAGCATTTGATAATCAGCAATATTTTGACATATACATCGAGTATGCTAAAGCCACACCTTATGATATTTTATGCACCATCACTGTTTGCAACCGATATCATGAAGCTGCACCGATCCATGTAATTCCTCAGTTGTGGTTCAGAAATTTTTGGAAGCATAACCCTCGATATAATAGGCCCTCTATAGATCTCAAGCAAGATGGGCACGTAGTGACTCATTCTAAACGCAATGGCACATGGCATATGTACTATGAAGGGGGGCAAGAGCTTTTCTGTGAGAATGAATCTAATAATCAAAGAATCTACAACTTTGACAACGATACTGTCTACGTGAAGGATGGTATTAACGAGCACATCATAAATGGATCCGATACAGTTAATCTCAAAATGACTGGCTCTAAACTAGGGGTGTGGTACCATGATGTTATTCCTCCCAATGGAGAAAAGAGTTATCAAGTAAGACTAACTCAAGAGCAATTAGATCATCCCTTTGGCGACTATCAGGATATCCTCGAGGTGCGCCGAAGAGAATGCAATGAATTTTATGATGCCATTGCTCCTGAAGGTCTAAAACCACAAGAGCGAGAGCTCATGCAAAACACCTTTGGAGCTCTCATGTGGACTAAGCAGTTCTATTATTTTGATGTGCATCGATGGCTCTACGGTGGACCTGGAGAGTCCAAACCTGATCGAGTTAACATGCGCAATTTGGGATGGAAGCATATGACGCAGAGACATATAATCACCATGCCTGATAAGTGGGAGTACCCATGGTATGCGGCGTGGGATTTAGCTTTTCATGCGACTACATTCGTGCTGATTGATCAGCAATACGCCAAGAATCAATTGCTTCTGATGCTTAAGGAGTATTACATGCATCCCAATGGTCAGATTCCTGCATATGAATGGAATTTTAGCGATGTCAATCCACCTGTACATGCCTGGGCAGTATGGAATGTTTATGACCGAGATAAAGCCCAAAATAATGGCGAGGGAGACCTTGCCTTCTTAGAGAAGTGCTTTCAAAAACTACTGATGAACTTCACATGGTGGGTGAATCAAAAGGATCAAGAGGGTAACGCCTTGTTTGAAGGCGGATTCTTGGGACTGGATAATATTGGTGTATTTGACAGGAACCATATGCCACCAGGCATCAAAAAAATGCAACAGGCAGATGCAACAAGTTGGATGGCCATGTATGCGCTAAATATGCTGCGGATTTCGCTTGAGCTGGCACAGACTAACCATGCTTACGAGGAGTCTGCAGCGAAGTTCTTCAGACATTTTCTCAATATCGCTTGGGCGATGCATCATATAGGAGAGCGAGATATATCTCTATGGGATGACAAGGACAATTTCTACTATGATGTTGTTCAGATGGAGAGTGGGTACTGCTCAAGGCTTAATGTGAGATCGCTGGTAGGAGTGATCCCTCTATTCGCCGTTGAAGTCATCCATGAAGACTTGTTCAATGCATTACCTGAATTCAAGGAGCGCGCACTCAGGATCATTAAAACTCGCCCCGATCTCGCTTCTCTTATCTCAAGAATAGAGGAACGTAATGAGGATGGCAATGTATTGGTTTCATTATTAAGGGGATTCAGGCTTGAGCATTTGCTGAAGAGATTGTTAGATGAGGCAGAATTCTTGTCAGACTATGGAATACGCTCATTGTCTAAGTATCATGAGCAACATCCATTCGTATTTAATCATCATGGTCAGCACACAATCAAGTATACGCCTGGAGAAAGCGATACCGCTATGTTTGGTGGCAATTCTAACTGGCGTGGACCGATATGGTTTCCGATTAACTACATGATCATACAATCTCTGCGTAAGTTCTATAAGTACTATGGTGATACGTATCAATATGAGTTTCCGCAGGGGTCTGGCAATAAGTTGAACTTAAATCAGATTGCTGATGAATTGACTAAACGACTGATTAAGTTATTTAGCAGAGATCAATCGGGAAAGTTTGTCTACCACAATGAGAGCCCCACAGACATCTTTAAGAACGATGAGCATTGCAAGAATCTTCATCTGCACTACGAATTCTTCCATGGCGACGTAGGCCGAGGAATGGGCGCTTCACATCAGACAGGATGGACGGCATTAATTGCCAATCTAATGATAGAATTACATCGGAGCTAACCTAAGACAATGATCTATAGGTTCTAAAGCTGCATGGAATAAGATCTTTACGCTTTATTTCTTTTGCGCTCATGTTCTTTTAAATAGATCTTCCTAAGTCTTATGGATTTAGGAGTTATTTCAACATACTCATCCTCTTTGATATACTCCATACATTCTTCAAGTGACATGATAAGAGGAGGAGCAATTTTAACCTTGTCATCGGCACCTGAGCTTCGCATATTGGTAAGTTTCTTGGATTTAGTCAAGTTGATGACTAAGTCATTCTCTCTACTATGCTCTCCAACAACCTGTCCTTCATAGACCTCTCCGCCTGGGGCTATAAAGAACTTACCACGATCTTGCAGTTTATCAAAAGCAAAAGCAAATGTATTGCCTTGTTCCATTGCAATTAAAGCTCCCTTGTTTCTTGATGCAATCTCACCTTTCCAAGGTTCGAATTTTTCAAATCTATGAGCCACTATTGCTTCGCCAGCCGTAAGATTCATCAAGGTTGTGGTTAACCCAATTAACCCTCTGGATGGTATGCTAAATTCGAGGTGCGTTAAGTCTCCCTTCGGTTCCATAACTTTTAGCTCTCCCTTACGCTGAGTAACAGCTTCTATCACCTTTCCAGCAGTGGCATCGGGAAGATCAATAGTTAGATCCTCAATGGGCTCATGTTTGATGCCGTCAATATCTTTAATGATTACACGTGGCTTACCTATCTGCAGTTCGTAACCTTCTCTGCGCATTGTTTCTATCAGTACAGATAGATGCATGATTCCTCGCCCATATACATTGAATATGTCGGGAGACTCTGTCGTGTCAACACGCATGGCGAGATTTCGCTCGGTTTCTTTCTCTAATCGTTCCTTGATATGTCTTGATGTAACGAAATCTCCTTCTTTCCCAAAAAACGGGGAATTGTTGATCGTAAACACCATGCTCATTGTTGGTTCGTCAATTGGTATTCCTGGGAGGGCTTCTGGAGATTCTGCTGGACAGATTGTATCTCCAATCTCAAATCCCTCGATACCAGTAACGGCACAGAGGTCTCCATTGACAACTTCTGTAGTCTTGGCCTTACCTAGACCATTAAATACGAATAGCTCTTTGGCGCGAACTTTTTTGACCTTACCATCTCGGTCAATCAGTGAGAGAGGCTCATTTGTTTTGAATGTGCCACGATGTACCCTACCGATGGCTATGCGACCTACATATGATGAGAAGTCTATGGTAGTAATCTGCATCTGTAGTTCCCCAGGATTGTCTGCTGGTGGCTCAATATGATTGATGATCATATCTAATAAGTGACTGATGTCAGCCGCGGGCTTTTTCCAATCACTGCCCATCCAATTCATCTTAGCCGATCCATATACTGTCTCAAAGTCTAATTGCTCCTCGCTGGCATCTAGATTAAACATCAGTTCAAACACCGCTTCTTGTACTTCGTCGGGTCGACAATTTTCCTTATCCACCTTGTTGACGACAACAATCGGCTTGAGCCCAAGCTCGAGAGCTTTCTGCGTAACATATCTGGTCTGGGGCATAGGACCTTCAAATGCATCTACTAAGAGTAATACACCATCAGCCATATTGAGCACTCGCTCGACCTCTCCACCAAAGTCGGCGTGACCAGGTGTATCTATCAGGTTGATTTTGTAGCCTTCGTAGTTGACACTAATATTTTTAGCGAATATAGTAATACCTCTTTCGCGCTCAAGATCATTATTGTCAAGGATTAAGTCTCCTTCTGGTATCTTTTCTTGACCCTGCTCACAGAAGTGGATGATTTTATCTACTAATGTGGTTTTGCCATGATCTACGTGGGCAATGATGGCTACATTTCTAATCTTCTTCATGATAGACGAGATTTCCTTACTGGAAAAAAAGTGCAAAGGTAAGGTAAAACATGAGATGTGCTCGTAATATATGCCTCGTGAGTTTAATTGTTTGTGAGAATAAGTTCATAGTCATTTTGTATCCTCCTTTGTTGTTTCCTTCTTGAGAGGATAGGGGTGTTTAAATCACCCTGTTATAGACGATAAAAAGCAAGATCTTTCAACTTCCTATCACCACCACAAACTCTCCTTTGATGGATGGCATGTCTTCGAGTGTCGCTAATACTGCTTCTGCGTTACCCTTATAGATTGTCTCATAGACTTTGCTGATTTCTTTGACTACAGCAGTTTCTCGCTCAGGTCCGAGGTAATCGATTATTTCTTTGACACACTTGATGATGCGATGAGGAGATTCATAGAGCGCAATGGTATGATCCACTTGTGCAAGGTGTTTCCATCGAGTCTGACGACCTTTCTTATGAGGTAGAAATCCTTCGAAGTGGAAGCGATCACAGGGTATTCCACTACTCGCAAGCGCAGGAATCAACGCTGTAGCACCGGGTAGGCAGCTTACAGCAATATCGTGCTCATGACATGCTCTAACCAGTAAGAATCCAGGATCAGATATAGCAGGTGTGCCAGCATCCGAGATTAGAGCTATATCTACGCCTGATAGCAGCTCCTCGATGATGCGATTGACACTCTTGTGCTCGTTATGCGCATGATAGGATCGCATGGGAGTTTCTATCTGGAAGTGTTTCAATAACCGTCCAGAATTTCGCGTGTCCTCAGCCAATATAGACCCTACATCTTTAAGGATCTCTACAGCTCTATAGGTCATATCCTTCAGGTTGCCAACAGGGGTAGGGACGAGGTAGAGCATGTGCTTGTTTTTATCGGACAAAAGTACCAAGCTATGATGGATATAGAGTTGATTAGTAAATTTGTATCCATTAAGTCAATTATTTTAAGATTTCCTTACCAATTGTTCTATCATTATCGGCGTTATAATTCCTACCGTCTGAACTCTATGAATCAAGTTAGTGTCATCTTTTTCGTATTAATGAGTCTGAGTCTCTGCGCTCAGGTTGATAATGATGCCTGTACTGCTGCATTGTTTATTCCAGATATTAGCAATTACTGTTCTGGGCCTAATGAGTTTACTAATGAAGGCGCAACATTGGGTATTGGAGGTAATCCAAGTTGCTGGCCACAGGATACCGAATCCAATGATGTTTGGTTCGTATTTAACCCTGCAGCTACGGCAGTTTTTATTCAAGTTACAGGAGCGACTAATGAAGGAGTCGGCACGATACAGCAACCTGCCGTGGCCGTGTATACTGGTACTTGTAGAGGAGGACTAGATGAAGAAGCTTGCAGTACTATACAACCTGGAGATCCTAACATCTTAGAGTTAACTATCACTAATCTGATTATAGGGAGATCCTATTTCTTGAGAGTAGATGGCAGAGATAATAACGTTGGATCATTCCGATTATGCCTGAGACAATTTAACCCGCCACCATCTCCGGAGGCCGATTGTAGTTCAGCGGTGGTACTGTGTGATCAATCATCATTTTTGATAGAAAATTTGAATAGCACTGGTCAATTTGACAATGAAGTTGACGGTACATGTGTTACAGCAGAAAGCGCATCATCTTGGTATAAATGGACTGCCGATCAATCGGGCACGCTTGAGTTTACGCTTACCCCTAATAATATTTCGGATGATTTAGACTTTGCTGTATTCAGATTACCAGGAGGACTAGATGATTGTGATAATAAGGAATTAGTACGGTGTATGGCCTCAGGAGAAACTCAAGGTGCCTCAGATGGTCAAAATGCTAACTGTATGGGTGCCACAGGAATCCGGGTAGGAGAGAATGATGTAGAAGAGACGGCAGGTTGTGCTCTTGGTGATAACAACTTTGTAGCAGCACTTGATATGGTGCAAGGAGAAACCTATGCCTTAGTTGTCAATAACTTTAGTGAGTCCGGTTCTGGATTTGCTATAGATTTTGCAGGAACGGGCACATTTCTTGGACCTGAGCCAGATTTTACTATTAATGCCATAGAGCAATTGGAATGTGATAGACTTGTATTTTTTACGGAACAATCTAAGTCAAATGGAGATCCTATAGTCAATTTCTTTTGGAATTTTGGAGAGGGTGCTGAACCCGCTACAGCCGAAGGAAATAATGTCCAAGAAGTAGTCTATGAATCTTTTGGGTCCAAGGTGGTGGCATTAACCGTCGAAACATCACGGGGATGTCTTGTCACACAATTATTAACTATCGAAGTTGCCTCTTGTTGTCAACTAGATTCGGATCTTGATTTTTCTGCTGATGGTACGGACTTAACGTGCTTTCAGAGCGAGGATGGCGAAATATCGCTCACTGGGATAAATGGTTCTCCTGATTATCTGTATAGTTTTAATGGCGGAGACTTTCAACCCAGTCCCCAGCTTACAGGATTACAAGCAGGCAATTTCTCAGTGGGTATACAGGATATTAAAGGATGTGAGGTATTTGATTTGATCACGCTTGACCAACCAGTAGAATTGATTGTAGAAGTTGCATCGCAGGATGAGTCTGTAGACTTAGGATTCTCCACATTCTTTACTTCAGACTTTGACCCTTCTGATCGAATAGTGACCTATGAATGGACCCCACCCGATGGCCTGGAATGTACAGACTGTCCAGATCCAGAAGTATTTGGTGTAGGAGATATTACCTATACCCTGACCATTACGGATCAAGATGGCTGCATGGCATCAGATCAGGTTACTTTGCTGACAGTCCTCAATAGAAACTTCCATGCTCCTAATGTACTATCACGGACCTCCGTCAATGGGAATGATGAATTTAAGATTATCACTAATCCCGCCACAGACATCATCGAAGAAATCAGCATATACGATCGATATGGGGGGAGGCTCTACAATAGAACAAATATTGTATTCGATTTGAATGACGAACAAGGTTGGTTTGGCCTTGGACCTAATGGCCAGTTTGTAAACCCTGGTGTATATGTGTGGGCAGCAAGAATTAGATTTGTTGACAATGAAGTTATTACTTATACGGGTACAATAACTGTTCTCAACTAATGGTGCGTTTTTTAATAGTGGCCATCTTGGCCTGCGTAGGTTGTCAGGAATCTGGAGGAGAAATCGAAAGATATGACCCTACAGAACTCGAGAAGGAGATCGCCTACGATATCGAAATGATCTACTCAGATTCTGCTATTGTTGAGTTCAGAGTACAGAGCCCTGTTTTAGAAAAATATACTAATGATGGAATGCTTATTGAGGAATTCCCAAAAGGATTCTTGATTGAATATTTCGATGAGAATCAGAATGTAATCTTCAAGCTTAGTTCTAATTATGCCCAGCGGATTAGCGAAGAAGGTCTCTTGGTCTTGCGTGACAGCGTCACCTATATTAATGAAAAGAAGGACATTCTGGAGACTAACGCTTTAACTATCGATGAACTGAATAACTCCATCAATACGACTAAATTTTTTAGGCTCATCCAAGGCCCTGCTAAGGATACCATATACGGTCGAGGGTTTAGTGCCAACGTTGATTTCACCAGCTTTAGAGTCAACAAATATGTAGGTAAACGTCGAGGCATTAAGCCTTAACCTCACCCGATTTGTAGATTATTCGTTAAGAAAATAATAATCGATTACACCTTTAACGTTTTGTTAGGGATTGAAAAGTCAGTTATTGAACATTAATCGATATTTTGACAATTCAGTATTTTACTTATAACCAATCTAACCGTTATGACCTACACAACAAAACATTTTGCATTTACCTTATTTACCTTATTTCTGCTGGCTTGTAGCCCTAGGCAGTCTGCAGTGATTACACAAGCCCCGACAGAGCCTGCTCTGGTCAAAGAGGCGATGCCTGATGCTACCATGGCCGACAAGGATATGGCTGATATGTCGTCAGATCTTATTCCTTCAGATGAGCGCCTTACACATGGTGTACTCGACAATGGCATACACTATTACATTCAACCTAATCAAAAACCAGAAAATCGCGCTGAACTGAGATTGGCCGTTAATGCTGGCTCTATTTTAGAGGATGAGGACCAACTCGGTCTGGCACATTTCGTCGAGCATATGGCCTTTAACGGAACAGAGAACTTTGAAAAAAGTGAACTAGTAGATTATCTCGAATCCATCGGAACCAGGTTTGGTCCTGATCTCAATGCGTTCACTTCTTTTGATGAGACGGTTTATATGCTGCAGGTCAGAACAGATAGCACTGTTCTGTTTGACAAAGGCATGTTGATCCTGAGAGATTGGGCAGGAGGAATAACATTTGACCATGAAGAAATTGATAAAGAACGAGGTGTGGTAGAATCAGAGTGGCGTAGCCGCTTAAGTCCTGACCAGCGCATGCAAAATCAATACTTCCCGATTATGTACCAAGGGTCTCAATATGCTGATCGCTTACCGATAGGAGATCCAGAGATTATTAAAAATGCCAACTACGAAACCGTAAAAAGATACTATAAGGACTGGTACCGCCCTGACCTGATGGCTGTTGTGGTCGTTGGAGATGTTGATGTGGATGATGTAGAAGATCAGATTAAGGCGCTTTTCGGTAATATTCCCGTTGCGACTAACCCAAGGCCTCGAACGAAATTCAATGTGCCCCAGCACCCTGAAACATTGGTCAGTGTTGTCTCAGACAAGGAGGCCTCATTCACCAATGTGCAGTTGATGTATAAGCATGATAAGATTGAAACAGAAACAGTAGACGATTATAGATCGTCGCTCGCGAGAAACTTATATAACTCGATGCTGGGCGCTCGTCTTCAAGAGATTTCTCAGAGTGCTGATCCACCTTTCTTATTTGCTAATACAGGCTATGGTGGAAATGTTGGTGACTTAGATACTTATTCTTCATTTGCATTCGTACCAGAAGGAAAGGCTTCTGCGGCGCTCGAAACCTTGCTTACTGAAAATAAAAGAGTGCTCCTGCATGGGTTTACCCCAGGAGAGTTGGAGCGAGCAAAAAAGGTTGTAATGGAGCGAGCTGAAAAGAATCTCAAGGAGATGGATAAGACAGAGTCTGCAAGGCTGGTGATGCGATATGTGTTCAAGTATTTAGACAATATACCTACTCCAAGTCCGCAGCAAACTTTAGGACTCTACAATGATTATCTTCCTACCATTACATTAGATGAGGTCAATAGCCTTGCCAGTCAATGGATCAGAGATGAAAGTAGAGTGGTTGTAGTTACAGGACCAGAGAAAGAAGAAAGCCCTCTACCAGATGAAACTACGGTGCGCAATATGCTTCGTGAAGTAGCTGCAGCCGATGTAGATCCATATGAAGATGATGTGGTAGAGACGCCATTCTTTGAGCATGAACTGACCGCAATTGATATATCTCAAGATGAGAGCTATGATAATGTAGGTGTACGATATGTGAAGCTAGCCAATGGCGTAGAAGTATATCTCAAGCAGACAGATTTTAAGAATGATGAAATCCTGATGAGTGCGACAAGCCCAGGAGGCTCATCACTCTATAGCGATGACGAGTATTTTAATGCTTCTAATTCCGCTTCAATAGTTAGTGAGGCTGGAATCGGAGAGTTTAGTCCTACACAACTGCAAAAACTCATGGCAGGTAAGACGGTATCTGTCCGTCCATTTGTAGGAACTTTATCTGAAGGAATGAATGGTTCGGCATCACCAGATGATCTGGAAATTATGTTTCAGATGGTCTATAAGTACTTCCATGAACCAAGAATTGATGAGGAAGCATTCGCTGGTTTTGTTGCTAAGCAGAGTGGTCTATTTAAAAACCTCATGTCCAATCCACAGTACTTCTTCAGTGATTATGTAAGTAACAAGCAGTTTGATAATCACCCACGAGTGGGATTCCCGGCAGCAGAAGATTGGAGTAATCTCGATTACGGTCGAGCTATGGAAATCTATCATGAGCGATTTGGTGACGCCTCAGATTTTACATTTACGTTCGTAGGTAATTTTGATGAGCCAGTCATTATGGATCATGTGCAAAATTATTTGGGGAATCTACCTACAATTGAGCGCGAAGAGATGTGGCAAGATGTAGGTGTAAGAGCAGTAAAAGGAGGTATAAAAGACAGATTCAAGAAAGGGGAAGCCCCTAAGACCAATGTCAACATGTACTACCATGGAGACTATCGGTACAATGCTGAGAACAATTATATCATGAGTTCATCATTGGCTTATCTACGGATCAAATTGAGAGAAGCACTACGTGAAGACTTAGGTGGCGTATATGGCGTACGAGTATCAGGTGGTGGTAGTAAGAAGCCGATAGAGAACTATGGAGTGACCATCTCTTTTAACGCAGATCCGCCGATGACAGACAAACTCGTCGAAGCGGCTAAAGAAGTAATCCAAAAGGCTATTGAAGAAGGCCCGAGTGATCTCGATATGACAAAGGTGAAGGAAACTCAGAAACAAGGACGTATCAAGAGCCTTAAAGAAAACCGGTTCTGGCAGCGCCGCATCGGTCAAGAGCATGATGACGAGAAGAACTTTGACGATATCCTGCTTAAGTCCCTTGAGGCTAAAATTAATGGCTTAACGGCAGCAGATATTCAGACGGCTATCGGGCAGTATTTTGCATATGACAACTATATAGAAATCATCATGGATCCCGAGGATCCTGCAGCGGACTAATATATAATAGCCTATTATCTTTGAAGGATAATAGCATAGGTGAGCATTGTACTGATCATAATAATATTCTTGCTACTCTCCGCCTTCTTTTCGGGGGCGGAGATAGCTTTTGTCTCGGCCAGTAAGCTTGGGGTCGAGATTAAGCGTGATGAGGGCTCACGTCGTGGACGCATCTTAGGTAAGTTTTTTGATAAGCCTGATGATTTCCTTGGTGCGATGCTGGTGGGGAATAATATTGCACTCGTCGTATTTACCTATTCTATGGCAGAATTGCTGAGCCCTTTTATCAGTAGGCTCATCAGCGGTGATGTTGGGGTAGGCTTGATCATCACTGTAATCACAACTATTGTAGTACTCATAGTTGGAGAGTATATCCCTAAGACTATTTTCCGTTTATTTTCTAACGAAGCCTTATATTTTTTCGCCTATCCGCTTAGGGTATTTAAGGCGATACTGGCCTTTCCGACATGGATCATGATCAAGTTCACTAACCTGATCATGAGTGCGTTCATCAAGTCCCCTAATAAATCACTCACCGAGGCACTAACTCGAACTGACTTGGTCCATTATATCAGCGAGACGATATCTGACTTTAATGAAGATATAGACAAAGAGATCTTTACCAATGCCCTCAATCTGAACCAGATGAAGGTACGGGATTGTATGGTGCCAAGGCCTGAGGTCATATCCTTTGATCAGGAAGACACGCTTGATGAGTTGAGAGAGCTATTCATCGAGAGTAAGCTGTCCCGAGTATTAATTACTGATGGGGACATCGAGCATGTATCGGGCTATATCCACCATCAGCAGCTACTGGATAATCCTAAGAGTTTGAAGCGCCTGATACTCGATATACCCTACGTCCCTGAGGCCATGAATGCTCGAGATCTCATGATGGAGTTTATCAATGAGAACCATAACATCGCATGTGTTGTGGATGAGTTTGGTAGTACTGCCGGGATCATCACCTTAGAAGATATCCTAGAGGAGATCTTCGGAGAAATCGAAGATGAACATGATATTGAGGAATTGATCGAACGGCAGATCAGCGATGACGAGTATCTATTATCTGGGCGATTGGAAATCGATCATATCAATGAAACTTTTGAAGCGCTTGATTTACCAGAAGGGGAGTACCATACACTCTCAGGATATATCGTCATGACCAGTGGTAAGATTCCTGAAGAGGAAGGGGAGGTCATTGAGCAAGATGGCTTTGAGTTCACCATCGAGAAGCTTAGTGATACCAAGATTGAAGTCATCAGAGTCAAGTTGTTGCCAGAGGAAGAGGAGGATTAGAATATCCTGTGACTGAAATATCTTTTGTAGAGTATACTTCATCAGACCAATACAGAAATGATAAAAAAATTTATAATCTACTACGTAGTCGTGTTTATATCAACATACGCTGTAATGTTTATATTCTTCAGAATTGAAATTCCTGAATTGAATTTTGGAACACATTTTCATACAACCGATATAGTAGACAAAGAAGGTCATTCAGTC
>CAZAXY010000041.1:26082-27216 GCA_964489125.1 uncultured Saprospiraceae bacterium | reverse complement strand
GAGTCCAGCTTAATCTTGGATATATTTTCTGCGGATGTCGGGATGCGCTCCTATATATGCGGTGGTGTGCGAAAGAAAAATTCGAATAAAGCTGCCATGCTGCGAGTTATGAATCTCGTTGACATCGTCTGCTATGACAAGGCCACGGCTAAAGCATCTCTCTCAAGGATCAAGGAAGTGAAATACAACAAGATCTATTCGCACATACCTTTTGATGTGGTTAGAGGCACAGTAGGCATGTTTTTAATTGAGGTGACCCGGAAGGCAATTGTCCAGATCGACGACCCCGATCAGACTTATGACTTTATCTATAAGAGGTTTAATGAGTTGGATTCTGAGGCTGTGGTCCTCCGAGATTTTCATATCCGATATTTGATTGATTTAGCGAGAGAGATTGGATTTGAGATGCAAAATAACTGGTCGGCCATAGATTCACGATTTTCTCTCCGTGAGGGACTGTTTATAACAGATAGCCAGCAACATCGAGATACTTTGGACGTCGACCTGAGTGAGATATTGTCGCGGTATTTGGCTGATCAACAGCCCAATTCATCTAAGGACCAGCGGCGACAGTTGATCACGAAGCTTGTCGATTATTATCGATTTCATGTGGTGGGATTTACCGATGTCAGATCACTCGAAGTGCTCTATAATCTGTATGAATAGCTTGATCATATTTTCATTAACATTCAGATTTAATCCTTTCACTACTTTTGCTGCTCAATTTGACAAATTATGACTCTTAGAGATCTTGTAGCGGTAAGTGGTTTACCTGGCATATATAAATTGGTTACTTCACGTAGCAATGGACTTGTCGTAGAAGACATCGATACTGGCAAGACGAAGTTCTGTTCAGTAAGAAAACATCAATTTACACCACTCGAGACGGTGGCTATCTATACAGATCTTGATGCCTGCGAGATGAAAGAGGTATTTGCTAAGATAAAAGAACACGGTGCACCAACTCCTGATCTAAAGTCTCCACCTAAGGAGCTCTTCAAATACTTTGCCGAGATCCTTCCAGACTACGATAGAGATCAAGTCAAGATCAGCGATGTCAAGAAGGTCATCAAGTGGTACAGCTTTCTAGACCAGCGAGGGATGCTCGAGGCGTCTGATGAAGAGGAGTAACAA
>CAZAXY010000041.1:0-25982 GCA_964489125.1 uncultured Saprospiraceae bacterium | reverse complement strand
CAGCTTTCTAGACCAGCGAGGGATGCTCGAGGCGTCTGATGAAGAGGAGTAACAATTAGGATGTGTACTCAAAATTAAGGTCATTATATACTCTCAAATCCTGAACATTGTTATTTGTTAGCACTTCAAGATGGTCCATAATATCTTTGCGAGCTCGGTCATCCTTTGTGATGATAGTTATTTCTTTTGAATAATTCTTATCGTTTAAAATTGTGGTAAAGAAAGGCTTGAAGTAACTGTAGTCAGGCTGACCTAGGGTGTGACCGAAGAAATAGATTTGTTCAGTATTTAGCAATGCATCATATGTGTTAAACGCTGAGAAAGCGTTTTGTGAGGACTTTTTGAAAAAGTGAAATTCATGCTTTGACTCTTCTTTTGAGCCAGCTCCCATAACAATTTCGCTGTTTTCCAATGAAGCGTGAATGAAAACATGTTTACTTCCAGCGAACGAGCGATGATTCAAATCATTCAAAATATTGATAACTGTTGGAGTGTAATTAAAATTAATTATTAATGGGTCTGACTGTATTTTTGTTTGGATGAAACGATAAGCATCAGAATTTCTCATCGAATTATCTACTTCGTAATTTAGAGACTGCAGATAAGATATCAATGTAGATTTCATCTCTCTAAACTGGTCGTATAAATCAGGCAGATTTGGATTATTAGATGAGAAATCTTCAAAATTGTATCTGCTTTGCTCTCCAATTGCCAATGACGTTAATAGCATCTCTAAATCCATCCATTTTTTGTGATTGGATGAACGAGAATTGTTTATCCATTTGGCTAAAGGATTAATCAATGCCAGATTCTTAAATTCTAAGCTCTTAAAGAAGTCTCCAAAAGACGTTTTTAATTCTAAACTAAGGTCGAAACCATTGCCAATTATCAAAGTTTTTGGAGTGATTTGTGGTATTGATATTGTTGACACAATTATTTTAATTTCTATTTGATTCTACCCAGCCCAACCCTCTCTATCCAAGCTACGATATTGTATCGCTTCTGCCAAGTAAGTATGATCTATATCCTTGCTTCCTGCCAGATCAGCACAAGTCCGTGCTACCTTAAGTATGCGGTCGTATGCTCGTGCGGATAGTTGAAGGCGTTCCATGGCGGTCTTGAGCAACATGACTCCAGGCTTATTGAGTTGGCAGACTTCCTTAACCATTCTGCTGGTCATCTGCGCATTGCAATAGATGTCTGGATAATCTTTGAATCGTTCATTTTGGATAGCTCGAGCTTCAGATACACGAGCTCTGATGTCAGCACTGCTTTCTCCCTTGGTTGTTCGATTGCTTAGCTCGTCATAGGATACTGGAGTCACCTCAACATGCAGATCTATTCTATCCAGTAGTGGTCCAGATATCTTATTGAGGTATTTTTTGACAATACCTGGTCCACATGAACAGTCTTTCTCTGGATGATTGTAATATCCGCAGGGGCATGGATTCATAGATGCTACAAGCATGAAGCTAGATGGATAATCTACGGTTACCCGTGCCCTTGATATGGTTACACGGCGCTCCTCCATGGGTTGACGCATCACTTCCAGTACCGCTCGCTTAAATTCTGGTAGCTCATCTAAAAATAAAACACCATTATGAGCCAGTGATATCTCGCCTGGCAAGGGATTAGATCCGCCGCCGACCAGAGCAACATCGCTTATCGTATGGTGTGGCGCCCTAAAGGGACGCCTAGAGACGAGAGAGGCATTTGTACCGAGCATGCCACATACAGAATGAATCTTTGTCACGTCGAGAGCCTCATGTAAACTCAGCGGGGGCAATATGCCAGGCAGCCGTTTGGCTAGCATGGTCTTACCTGCACCCGGTGGGCCAATGAGGATTACATTGTGTCCACCTGCAGCTGCGATCTCTAGCGCACGCTTGATATTCTCTTGACCTTTTACATCAGAAAAGTCTACAGCATGATGACCTTGATCTTCAGCAAATATCTCTCTGGTATCAATCTTAATAGTCTTTAAGTTTCTGTCACCATTGAGAAACTCTACTGCTTCCACCAGATTGTCTATACCATATACATCCAGATTGTTGACTATTGCTGCCTCTTTGGCATTTTGCTTAGGTAGGATGATCCCCTTGTATTTTTGTTTGCGCGCTTCGATTGCAATGGGTAGTGCTCCTTTTATCGGTCTCAGGTTACCGTCCAGAGCAAGTTCTCCCATAATCAGGTAATCGGATAGACTGTCTGTTGTAATCTGCTTCGTCGCCACTAGAATTCCGATTGCTATAGGAAGATCATATGCAGAGCCTTCTTTTCTGATGTCCGCCGGAGCCATGTTTACAACAAGCTTCAATCGAGGCATCTTATAGCCTATGTTTTTGATGGCGGCTTCTATTCTTTGAAATCCTTCTTTGACTGCATTGTCAGGTAGGCCAACCAGATAGTAGAATTGCTTTCCTGCGGCGACAGTGCCACCAGCATTTACTTCTATTGTAATAGTCTGCGCATCGACTCCCTGTACTGCGCTTGCATATGCCTTGGCTAACATAGTTATTAATTGGTGTTGTGACAATGTTGTCGTTCACAAGATAATTTTTAGTAAACATTTCATTCAGGGCAACATAATCCGTGAAGCTCTTGTTAAATATATCGTAAGCTCGTAACTTGCATATATGATTAAGATGAATACTTGTTGTTGCTGTTGTAATAATCGACCTTAGCTTCGACTGGTATAACTATTTATAAAATAAAATAGAGCCTGATCGAAATTCCGATTGGGCTTTTTTTATGAAATACAATATGAGACATATTACTATCTATTCAACTGGCGCACAATGTTGTTGCTGCTGTTGTTGTGTTGGGTAATAAGTCTTGATAGCAGATTTCTATTAATTAAAAATTATACGGACCTATCAAGAGATTTGATGGGTCTTTTTTATGTGTGTTTAAACAATTCTTAGATGAGCGTTAAAGATGAAATTCTGACCATTTCTGCCGAGGATCAAAAGGATATCCTCGAACTTCAAGAAAAGATTAAAAAATTCAGAAACGGACAGATTGACGAAGAAAGATTTAGGCTATATCGTCTGACCAGAGGAGTATATGGTCAGCGTCAGCTCGGCGTACAAATGTTCAGAATCAAAATTCCTTTTGGAAGTTTGACCGCAGCACAACTCGTTAGAATTGCTGATGTCTCCGATAAGTTTGCCACAGGCAATCTACATATCACAACTCGACAAGATATTCAGTTGCACTATGTGAAGCTGGATGACTCTCCTGCGGTATGGACTGCACTGGCTGAGAAAAATATTACAGCGAGAGAGGCTTGCGGGAATACCGTAAGAAATGTTACCGCTTCGGCAGAAGCAGGTATTGATCCTATGGAGCCTTTTGATGTGTCGCCTTACGCTCATGCGACTGCTCATTACTTCATGCGCAATCCGATCTGTCAGGAGATGGGACGTAAGATCAAGCCTGCATTCTCGAGTAGCATCTATGACAACGCACTGACCTTTATGCATGATTTTGGGTTCATTCCAATGGTTCAGGATGGCGTTGAAGGATTTAAAGTTGTAGTTGGTGGGGGCCTTGGGGCTCAAGCACTCTTCGCTCAGACAGCTTATGAGTTTTTACCAGGAAACCAAATCATTCCATTTATGGAAGCGTCTCTGAGAGTATTTGACAGACACGGAGAGAGAGAAAAGAGACATAAGGCTCGTCTTAAGTTCTTGATTAAAAAAATTGGAATAGACGAATTCAAAAACTTAGTTGACCAAGAAAGAGCTGCTATTAAGAACAAGAGCTTTGAAGTGCCACAGCTTCCTGACAATGCAGCTCCAGTTGCTCATTTTACTCCAAATGTTACAGAGCCAAAGAACGCTGAGAAGTTCAACCAATGGTTAAAGACCAACACTTTTGAGCAAAAGCAAAAAGGCTATCACGGTGTATATATCAAGGTGTTCTTAGGAGATTTGTCAAGTGATAAGGCCAGATACCTTGCTAAAATTGTTCGCAAATATGCGGCCGATGATATGCGCCTAACCATCAATCAGAATATCTTATTAAAATTCGTTCATACGGATCATCTCGTTGAGCTCTTCACCATATTAAATGGTTACGGATTCGCTGAGCCAGGCTATGATTCGATTGCCGATATTACAGCTTGCCCAGGTACAGATACTTGTAATCTAGGAGTGACAAATAGTACAGGGCTTTCAGGGGTGCTTGAGGCCATGTTGAGAGAAGAATATCCAGAGTTAATATCAGATAAGCACATCAAGATAAAGATCAGTGGGTGTATGAATGCTTGTGGTCAACATATGATTGGCAACATAGGATTTAGTGGTAGTTCCATAAAAAAAGGAGATCGAGTTATACCGGCTATGCAGGTTGTCATCGGTGGGGGTGTTGATCCAACTGGTAAGCCATATATCGCCGACAAGGTCATCAAGATACCTACTAAGCGTATTCCTGACAGTGTTAGGGCGATATTGGATCATTATCATGCCAATGCTAACGAGGGAGAATACTTCAACCACTATTATGAAAGAATCGGTGGCAAGAAATTATTCTATACACTATTGAAGCCATTGGCAGAGACTGAGAGTTTGTCTGATACGGATCTGATGGATTGGGGTCAGGATCATCTATACAAGCAAGCTATCGGTGTGGGAGAATGTGCCGGCGTCATCTTAGATATGGTCGGCACCATCATCAATGATGCAAAAGAAAAACTTCAAAATGCTAAGGAGTCTGTTGCGGCAGGGCATTTTGCAGATGGAATATACTATGCATATGCGACCTATGTCGTAGCCGCTAAGGCAATCCTTCTGACAGAGGATATAGCATGTAATACGCATAAAAAGATCATCTCTGATTTTCAAGAGCAAATTGTTGATACTGGTAAGATTAAATTGCCATACAACTATCAAGAGAAGGCACTCTCTATTAATAAGCAAGAGCCAAGCATGGCCTTCGCCAAAAATCTATTGATAGAAGCTGAAGATTTCTTAAACCTAGTGGTGCACTATAACGAGCAAAGTGACGAAGGCAGCGAAAAGCAAGTGGTAGAGAGCTATTACAAGGCATAAGAGTGAGAGAATCGAAAGTCATATTAGTAGGTGCCGGACCGGGCGATCCTGAACTAATCAGTGTCAAGGGTCTCAAGGCTATTCAGGCAGCCGATGTCATATTGTACGATGCATTGTCATCTGAAGAATTATTGTTAGAGGTATCTGATAGCGCTGAGCTGATATATGTAGGCAAGAGGTGTACTAAGCATAGCCTGAAGCAAGCGGACATCAACGCACTGATTTATCAGAAAGCCAAGCATGCCAGAATAGTTGTTCGACTCAAAGGTGGAGATCCATACATATTTGGTCGAGGACATGAAGAACAAGTTTATCTCGAGAAGCGAGGTGTGAGAGTAGAGGTGATACCAGGAATCTCTAGTGTAACCTCATTAGCGAGTTTGCAGCATGTACCATTAACTCGTCGAGGGATATCTGAGAGCTTTTGGGTATTGACGGGTACGACTAAAGATCATCAACTATCCGAAGATGTAAGAAAGGCAGTTCATACTGACGCAACTATAGTAATCTTGATGGCCACTCGTAAGTTGGCAACGATATCTCAGCTCTTAATCGACGCCGGTAAAAATGAGATACCGATGATGGTAATCGAGAGTGGCTCCAAGAAAGACGAAAAGGTCTATTTAGGAAGCCCTATGGACTTCTTAAATGGGCTTAGCCTTGATGGACCCGGCGTTATCGTTATCGGAGATGTGGTAGCCTTACACCATGACTATGTCAAGACATATGTGACAGAGAGATGGAAGTAAGCCAAAACCAACTATATCCAGTCTTCTTCAGACTCGAAAAACTGAAGATGCTAATCGTGGGCGGGGGAGAAGTAGGTATGGAGAAGATGCACTTCATTATGAAGAGCAGCCCCAATGCTCGGATCAGAATATTGGCTACTTGGTTCAGTGATGAGGTGTCAGAGCTGGCGCAAAAATTTCCCGAAACGGTACAGATGGTTACTAAAGCATTTGATCCTAATGATATCGGAGATGCAGACTTAGTAGTGGCTGCAACTAATTTTCATGATGTGAATATGGAAGTCTATAGGGCGGCTAAGGAGCGTAACAGGATCATAAATGTGGCAGATACGCCGGACTTATGTGATTTTTATATGGGATCTATCGTTACACGAGGTGATCTCAAAGTAGCAATATCAACCAATGGTAAGTCACCTACATTCTCCAAGCGATTTAGACAATTGCTGGAGGAGATCTTACCTAATGAAACATCAGAATTATTGGATAATCTTAAGGTCTTCAGAGATCAGCTTAAGGGAGACTTTGAGCAAAAAGTAAAAGATCTGAATGACCTTACAAAAACCCTTATTGAGCGATGAGCAAAGCAACGGCAGAAATTGATATTGAGGAGTTGAATAGTGTCTATCAATCACTCAATCCTATCCAGAGACTTAGGAAGGTCTTTAACGATTTTAACCACGATGACATCTTGGTAACTTCATCATTTGGAACTACCTCTGGTATATTGATGGGTATGGTCAGCAAGGCTGCTCCTGGGCACCCTATCCATTTTATCGACACTACATTCTGTTTTAATAAGACTATTTCTTACAAGCAAACCCTGACGATGCTGTTAGGTCTTAATATCGTCAATGTCTTACCTGATATAGAGGACAACACACTGGCACGAGAAACTAAGATGTGGGAGAGCGATACGGACAAATGCTGCCACCTTAACAAGGCTAAGCCGTTTGAACCATTTAAGGCCAATAAGAAAATTTGGGTATCTGGATTGTTAATGAATCAGACACCATTTAGAGAGAACCTAAACATATTCGAACGAAGGGGTGATATCATTAAGATGCACCCCAATATTGACACTAGTGCGTTACAGTTTGACATGTTTTTAGCTGATAATGACATTCCACCACATCCTCTTAAGGCTGAGGGCTTTGATTCTGTAGGATGCACCCATTGTACACTGAAAGGGAAAGGACGTAGTGGGAGATGGGCTAATTCAGATAAAACTGAGTGTGGTATTCATTTATAGACTATTATAGGAAACCTTATTAACGATATAACAATTACTTACTAATCACATAGTTTTTATTCTTAAAGAAATATTTAACATCATGATACAGACAGACATTTTAATAATCGGAGCAGGTCCAGTAGGACTATTCACAGTGTTTGAGGCTGGATTATTAAAGATGAGATGTCATATAGTAGATGCACTGCCTATGCCAGGAGGTCAACTTTCTGAGATTTATCCCAAGAAGCCTATCTATGATATTCCGGGATATCCAAGTGTGCTCGCAGGAGAACTCGTAGATAACTTAATGAAGCAAATTGAGCCTTTCAAACCAGGTTTTACTCTTGGCGAAAGAGCCGAGAGCCTTACCAAGGTTGGTGAGAAGATGTATGAACTCACCACTAATAAGGGAACAAAAATTCAGGCTCCAGTGATTGCTATAGCAGCGGGATTGGGATGCTTTGAGCCGCGTAAGCCACCTATTCCTAATATTGAGCAATTCGAAGAGAAAGGCATCGACTACATGGTGAAAGATCCAGAGAAATTTAGAGATAAGTCACTCTTGATTGCAGGTGGTGGTGATAGTGCATTAGATTGGACCATTGAACTGTCTAATATTGCTAAGGAGGTGACTTTAATTCATCGCCGCACCTCATTTAGAGGAGCACTAGACTCTGTAGATAAGGTTATGGAACTTGCAAAGGCTAAAAAAGTCAACCTCATCACTGAAGCACAAGCTATAGGTGTCAATGGTAATGGCGTCCTTAAAGAAGTTGTAATCAAGACTAAAAGAGACGGAGAATTCACTAAGGAAGTGGATAACTTCATACCTCTATTTGGCCTTACGCCAAAACTAGGGCCCATATCAGAGTGGGGATTGAACATCACAAAGAATGCCATAGAGGTTGATACCTTAGATTATAGCACCAATGTTCCTGGGATCTATGCCATAGGAGACATCAATACCTACGAGGGCAAGCTTAAGTTGATTCTATGCGGATTTCACGAGGGTACACTTATGGTGCAGTCTGCGTTCAAGTACATATATCCAGATGCTAAATTGAGCTTTAAGTATACAACAGTTGCAGGCGTTAACGGCTTCGAAGAGCCAGTAACAGCATGATTACTACCAGATGTCAGAGTCCACAGTGAAGGATATAATAAATATAAAAGTCATTGATCGGGAAGGGCAAGAGCATGATCTCGAAGCCCCTACAGATATGAATTTCAACCTCATGGAAATCTGCAGATCTTATGAACTTCCAGTTGAGGGAACTTGCGGTGGTATGGCACTATGTGCGTCATGCCACGTATATGTCCACACTGATCACGAGCTAACTGACCCTTCTGATGATGAAGAGGATATGTTGGATCAGGCTTTCTTCGTTGAGGACAATAGCCGCCTAGGATGTCAGATTAGGATAGCAGAAGAAATAGACGGAATCAAAGTAGAATTAGCGCCCGTTGGAGATTAATTAGCATTTCTTTAAGACCGTAAGACCATTTTTTGGCGTTCGCATCAATGTAATTGTTATTGAATTCGGTTATTTTCGGTTTATTCGATTCATATTCATGCGAGAGCTATTTCTTTTACTTATCACCGTTTTATTCTCCTCAGTCATCTTGGCTCAGTATGATGATATCATAGAGCTACGGAATCCATCTTTTGAAGGAATTCCTCACAAGGGAGTCCCGTCTGATAATAATATTGGTATCAAGGGCTGGTATGATTGTGGCGAATTACATTTTAGGAATGAATCTCCAGCAGATCTACATCCAATCAGAGCGTGGGAAGTTGAGTTAGGAGCATCTGAAGGAAATACTTATTTGGGTTTGGTTGTAAGGGATAATGATTCATGGGAATCTGTATCACAGAGGCTGCCAGCACCATTGGAGGCTGGGAAATGTTATAGCTTCTCAATCGATATGTCGAGGTCACCTTACTATGTTAGCCATTCCAGGATAACAAGGCAAGTGGAGAATTATACAGAACCTGCAGTACTTCGCATTTGGGGCGGCAGTGGTGTCTGTGGTCATCAAGAATTGATTGGAGAGTCTGATGTGGTCAATAATAACGAATGGAAAACTTTTGACTTTGAGATTCAGCCAAGTCGAGATCTCAACTATGTTACTCTTGAAGCATTCTACGAGGTTCCAATACTATTCCCTTATAATGGTCATATTCTCGTTGACAACGCTTCTGCTTTTGAGCAAATACCTTGTCCAGGAGATGAATTAATGGCTTTAGAGACACCTAAACCAAGAAGGGATAATCCAAAACCTAAACCATCAGCAGATGATTTGATAGAGATTACATCACAGTCCAATCCAGTAATTGTTGCACAAGTTGATAATTCAACTACGCAGAAAAAGAAGTTGCTCCAAGATCTTGATGGCAAGAAGGTTAAGAAAGGCCAGATCATTAGAATAGAAAATCTATACTTCCAAGCTGACTCATATGTGATTGAGGAGAAATCTGACGAAGTATTAAGCGAGGTGTTTGATTTCCTTAAGGACAATAGAAATATCCTTATAGAGATCGGTGGCCATACTAATACAGTACCAGACACTAAGATGTGTGATGAGCTATCGTCCAATCGAGCTAAAGAAGTCGCATTATATCTCAGCAGAAAAGGTATCTCCCCAAAAAGAATGAAGATTAGAGGTTACGGAAAGCGTAAGCCAATCATCGCCAATGACAAGTATGACATGGAAGCACGCAAGAAAAATCAGCGTGTGGAGATTAAAATTCTAAGTCTAAATTATTCAGAAGCAACGGGTTGAATCTCAAAACCTAATGATTTAAGATCTTCCCAATACGAAGGATAAGACTTACTCACCACTTCAGGCTTAGAGATTTCAATGGGCGATAGTAGTGCCAATGGGGCAAAAGCCATCGCCATCCGATGGTCCTTATAGGTCTTAAATCGAGGCGTGCCTTTTTCAAAATTCACTTTTGGCCCAATCTCATAAAGCTCAGAATCGTGCCTATGGCCGTTTTGCTTAAATGAACTGTTGAGCTTGCCTAATTCGGCATCCACAGCATCAATGCGGTCTGTTTCCTTGATTCGCAATGTCTTAAGTCCGATGAACTTGCCTTGGATACCATTGGCGGCACATATCACCGCAATAGTCTGAGCTAAGTCGGGTTGATTGATAAAATCATACTCTAGGGATATGGCATTATGAGGCCCTTTGCTAATCACGAGCTTGCCGTCGACCCATTCGGAGTCGATGCCCAGCATTCGCCCTACGCCTACCATAGCTGCATCACCTTGAGTGCTTTCTTCAAAGAGTCCTTTCAAGGTCACCTGTCCTTCCTTAGCCAGTGATACGAGCGCAAAATAATAAGAACTTGCAGACCAGTCAGCCTCAACTGTAAAGTCCTTAGCTTGATAGTCCTGTGGAGCTATGGTAATTGTTTGCCCTTCCTTGTGGTATTCTATCCCAAAGTAGGACAGCGTCTTCAGCGTCATATTGAGATAAGACTCAGATACCAGATCTCCCGATAACTTAAGCTTGATACCATTAGGTAATGTCGGAGCTATCAACAAGAGTGCACTTATATACTGACTGCTGATACCGGCGTCAACAGTGACCTCATATGCCGATTCTATATCTTTTGGCTTTCCAATCTTGAGAGGTGGATATCCTTTTTTCTCCAGATATTCTATCTGACATCCTAATTGTCTTAGGGCATCAACCAGTGGCCCTATCGGACGTTCCTTCATTCGGCTTGAACCAGTAAGAATTTGCTTCCCCTTCTGGATGGCGAGATATGCTGTTAAAAACCTAAATGATGTCCCGGCATGATGGACATCATACTCCTTGAGCTTGGTAGAACAGAGCAACTTATGCAAGACTTGAGTGTCATCGCTCTTAGAGAGTCGTTTAATGTCAAACTTCTTCTTGCAGAGCGCTTGTATAATAAGTACTCGATTACTGATACTCTTAGATCCTTCAAGTTTGATTTTTCCATCAACTATCCCTGTGGGATGTGAGACTCTGATTACGCTCATATATCTTATTAGATTACCAGAAGAATGAAATCGTCTGCGTGATGTCTGGATGGATAGACTGAGCAACTGGGCATGCTTTAGCTACTGTTTCTAAGAGCTTCTTATCACTCTCTGAGATGTCTACAGGTGGCATGCGTAAGCTCACTATGATTTCTGATATGCGTCTAGGATTGGATGCCATGACCTTGGTCATTTCGGATTTTATTCCCGTGATGTCAATCCCTTTATCACGAGCCTTGATACCCATAATGGTTATCATACAACTAGAGAGTGCTGTTGCGACTAAATCAGTTGGAGAAAAGGCTTCGCCTTTGCCATTGTTGTCGGTAGGAGCATCGGTTATAAGAGCGCTTGACGACTTAAGGTGTATTGCCTTCGTCCTTAGGTTGCCTTGATATTCGATCTTCGCTGTGGCCATCTTGAATAGTTTTCTTAGTGTGTCCCGAATTTATGTCTTTTTCGACGCTTTTATTCCGATCGTAAGCTTTAATTATGGCCTTAACAAGACGGTGCCGCACGACATCATCAGCGGTCAAAAACACTTTTGCTATTCCCTCGATGTCAGCCAAAATATCTAAACCTTCGACAAGGCCAGATTTCATTCTTCTCGGAAGATCAATCTGAGAAAGATCTCCTGTTATAATGCATTTGGCATTAGGGCCAAGACGTGTCAAAAACATCTTGAGTTGCATACTTGTAGTATTCTGTGCCTCATCCAAGATGATAAATGCGTGATCTAAGGTACGCCCTCTCATGAATGCAAGTGGCGCCACCTCGATAGTCCGATTGGCCATAAATTGCTGGAGTTTTTCTCCCGGTATCATATCTTCCAGCGAGTCATATAATGGGCGTAAGTATGGATCCACTTTGTCCTTGAGATCTCCTGGCAAGAACCCCAAGCTCTCACCTGCCTCAACAGCAGGTCGGGTCAGAATGATCTTCTTGACGATCCTATTCTTGAGTGCTCGTACTGCAAGTGCTACGGCAGTATATGTTTTACCGGTGCCCGCTGGCCCTATTGCAAACAAAATGTCATGATCTTCTGCCAGATCAACCATACGTTTTTGATTCCTCGTGCGGGCCTTAATTTTTTTGCCACCAGTACCGTGGACGATTATATTCTTGGAGCCCTTGTTATCGTGGATATGATTGGCAGGATCAAAGTCTGATAAAATATCCTTTATGACGGTCTCCGATATCTCATCATTTTCCTTAACGATCCTCAATATCGTTTCGAGCTTTTCCTTCGCCTTTTGAGTAGACTTTTTGTCGCCAGTGATCTTAATTTGATCTCCCCGAGTCACGATTTGTACATCGGGAAATGCATTTTTTATTAAGTTCAGTTTTGAGTTTTTTGATCCATATAATTCTAAAGGATCGAGACCTACTATCGAGAGGCTTATTTGGCTGGTGGACTTCTTAGAGCTTAGAGCTTTTGCGTTTTCTATAAGATTAAATTTTTAATACCTGATTAAGAATGACGATTAACTAGGTCATTAGTTCCATTAAAACCATTAAGATAGTATTGTTTTGAGGACACCTGCTCAAAGATTGTTAAAAACGTAAAGACTATTCCCCGACAATTTTGTTTTTCTTTGGTCAAAATTAAATAGCCTGATGGGCTTGATCACACTGATTTCTGATTTTGGAGCCAAAGACTACTATGTAGCCTTACTCAAGGCTGCGATATACAAGCAGTCCTCGAAAACATCTGTGGTAGATATAACCCATGATATAACTAGACATGATATCATGGAGGCAGCGTTCTATTTGCAGAGTACATATGATCATTTTCCAGAAAACACGATCCATGTAGTATGTGTCAATTCCTTTTATAGTGCTAAGAGCGAGCTTATCATGATCCAGTATAAGGGACACTACTTTATCGGTCCAAATAATGGTTTGTTCTCCCTCGTGTTTACCGAATTAACACCAGATCACATATGGCAGATAAGCGATAATCTTAACACGCAGAATCAGTATAAACTTATAGGAGCAGCAATTACGATTATTGTTTCTAATAGATTTAAAGAGTTGTTTGTCCAGCCAATAGAAAATTATGATCGCAAGATCAGCCTACAACCAGTGATTACCTCACAGCAGATCAGAGCGACCATAGTTCATATTGATCAGTTTGGTAACGTAATTGTAAATCTTGATCAGAGGACTTTTGATCAAGTCAGGGCTAATCGACCCTATGCCATCTATTATAAGAGCAATGATCCAATCACCAGTTTATCCCTGTCATATAGTGATTCAATGATTGGTGACGTTTGTGCATTTTTTAACACCATTAATCTTTTGGAGATATCGATTAATATGGGTAATGCCCATGAGCTCCTTAACCTAAATAAAAATGAAACCATCCAAATTAACTTTGGATGATAGAGTCTATTTAGATGAAAGAAATATCAGTAGCAGATTACAGTATTGTCTATGGGGATGCAGATGCTGCCATACAGAGATATCTCCAGGATCGATACTACTCGTCGATTACAGTTATTGTTGATGAAAACACAAAAAAGCATTGCCTTCCTCGGTTAGCAAGTTTTGATAATGTTGACTACAACCTTGTAGAAATCAAGAGCGGAGAGATCAATAAGGTACTCGAGACTTGCGAATTAATTTGGGCTCAGATGAGCGAGCAGTATGTCGATAGACACGGTCTTGTGATTAATCTAGGAGGTGGAGTTATTGGAGACATGGGCGGATTTGCCGCATCATGTTACATGAGAGGAATTGACTTTGTTCAGATTCCGACTACGCTGTTATCACAGGTAGATGCATCTATAGGAGGAAAACTTGCAGTAGATTTCAAAGGCTTGAAGAATTTCATTGGTCTTTTTAAGAATCCTCATCAAGTCATAGTAGATTCTAAGTTTATCGAGACTTTACCTCAGAATGAACTGCGTAGTGGCTATGCGGAAATGCTCAAGCATGCACTAATTCAAAACGCTTCGATCTGGAATCGGCTTCCTAAACGAGATTGGGAACGGACAGAATGGGACAGTGAGATATATGAGTCTATCTTAATTAAAAAGGCAGTCGTAGAAGAAGATCCTACTGAAAAAGGACTGCGTAAGATTCTCAACTTTGGCCATACCATCGGACATGCGGTGGAGACTATTTCCTTTAGCACTTCGACCCCATTGTTGCACGGTGAGGCAATAGCCGCCGGGATGATATGTGAATCGCATATATCACATCAACGGGGTTATATCTCTTCAGCACAGTTAGAAGAAGTGACTGAGGCATTATTGATCATCTATGATGACATCAACCTTGATCTACTGAACCGTAAGGATGAAATTATTGTAGCGCTATCTAGCGATAAGAAGAATCGTGGCGGCAAGCTCCTATTTTCCCTACTGGGAGGCCTAGGAGCAGGCAATTATAATATCGAGGTGACCCACGATGAAATAAGGGATAGCCTTGATTATTTAATATCTCAGGTCAAATAATAATATTCAGTCATATTTGTTCCATATAGGATGGCGCAAAAGTCTTTTTTCAAAATCCCCTACAAGTATATTTTCCTAGTTCTTTGGACAATAGTCATTTTAGGCTTTATTGTGGTGATGGCTCTGTTCATGTATGTGGCTAAAACCAAGATGCCCAATACAGATGAATTGGAGAACCCCACCTTTGAGCAAGCGACACTCATCTACAGCAGCGACGGGATAGAGATCGATCGCTACTTCAGCAAGAATCGGGAGTGGATACAGTATGAGGAGCTATCACCTTATCTGATCGATGCCCTCGTAGCTACTGAGGATCACCGATACTTCAGCCATAGCGGAATAGACAGCTACTCCTTGATGCGTGCTGCTATACTCTTAGGTAGGAAAGGAGGGGCAAGTACAATTACTCAGCAATTAGCTAAGCAGTTTTTTACAGATCAGAGAAGTTCTAATCCGGTCAGGCGAATTTGGCAAAAGATGAAAGAATGGGTGATTGCTGTTGAATTTGAACGACGATACACCAAGGAAGAGATCTTAGCCATGTTCTATAACAAATTTGATTTTTATTATAGTGCTAATGGAGTTGCTGCGGCAGCACAAGTTTATTTTGGAAAAGATCAAAAAGATCTAACTCTTAACGAAGCAGCCATGTTCGTAGGGATGTTCAAAAACCCATATTACTACAACCCTATCAGAGATCCAGAACGAGCCGCCAGCCGCCGTAAGACAGTCTTAGCTCAGATGCGCAAGCGAGAATATATTACTGAAGAAGAATATGCCGAGGCTCGAGCGCAAGAATTGGATGTGAGCAACTTCAGAAGAAAAGAAGTCTACAATGGATTGGCGCCACATTTTATGTCAGAACTTAAGAAGTATGTCCGCAACCTCATGGCAGAGAATAGTATCACCAAGCCAGGTGGAGAATCTTATGATCTAGACAACGATGGATTAAGGATATATACGACAATCGATAGTCGCTATCAGAAGCATGCCGAGGCTGCTGCAGACAAGCATATGACCGCTCTGCAACGCCAGTTTGAGAATACTTGGTCAGGCAGAGATTTGTGGGAGCACACTGAAGAGGGCCATGAGAATCTCAAATCGCGGAATATTATTCTGAACAATCGAGTGGAAGAATCCGAGCGATATGCCGCACTTCGTAAAAAATATCTCGGCGAGATTAGCAAGACGATAAGCATCAGTTTTGATAATGTGAGATTGTGGAATGCTGACATCATTAGAATGTATCGGGCGGATCAGGATGACAATTACTTTTCTGACCTCATCGGTCGTGAGTCCATCAGTAGAAAGCAGCGTGATGTATATACGGAGATCATGAATTCTGATGATTGGCCCATGCTAAAGCGGGCTTGGATAGACTTAGGGAAAGCTGCTAAAAAAGCTTTTAACACCAGGGAGAGATTGACTATTCCTACTTCTGATGGTACTGTGCAAAGGCTTATGACGCCCATGGATAGTATCAAGCACATGCTCAATCATCTCCAGATCGGTAGTGTGGCCATGGACCCCAGAACTGGTCATGTAAAATCCTGGGTCGGTGGTGTGGACTATTCCCACTGGAAATATGATCATGTAAATGCTAATCGCCAAGCGGGGTCTACATTCAAGCCATTCTTGTATACTACTGCTGTTATGAATGGTTACTCACCGTGTTATCCAGTCGAAGACATTCAGTATACGATACCTGCTAATGAGAGAAATTTTGGTCTCGACAAGAGTTGGTCGCCCAAAAATGCTCGGGGCACGTTTTCTAATGAGCGATTTACGCTCAAGGAAGCCTTGAGAAAATCCCTCAATTCAGTATCGACCTGGCTCGTCCGTGAGATTGGCTCAGTCGATGGCATCATTCAACTTGCTGAAAACATGGGTATCGGCTCAGGTAAGATTCCAAGATATCCATCCATCATTTTAGGAACACCAAATGTCTCTGTTCTGGAAATGACTGCAGCCTACAGTACCTTTGCCAATAATGGGGTAAGTGTTGAGCCCATCTTCATTGAGAAGATTACAGATCGCCATGGAGTAGAAATATACAGAAGTGAAGTATCCTCCCATCGTTCCATCCCAGAAGACTATAACTATGTCATGATTGACATGCTTAAGCACGCAGCCGGTGCTGTGTCATGGAAGCTTAAATCCGATTTTGGCGGAAAGACTGGTACAACGAATGATCATGTGGATGCATGGTTTATGGGTGTTACACCTAATCTAGTTACTGGTACATGGGTCGGTGGTGAGTACCCCTGGATACGATTCACCAATTTCAATTATGGTCAAGGTTCATACATGGCAAGACCCTATTTCCTTGATTTTATGAGTAGAGTAGAATCTGACAAGGCAATCGGCTTTGATACGGAGGCGGTCTTTAACTATCCAGATCATGTCGATGTCGAGCTAGATTGCTCGAAGTATGCTGCTTTGTTAAATCCTGAACCTGACGAGGACACCTTTGAAGATCAGGAACCAGATTATTAATCTTATCCAGCTCTAAGTACTGTTTTCCATTACCTTATCTATCTTAGATTCTGATAGCGGATAATAACCTTATGTCTAAGATTACACAGACAATTGCTAATTTTTGGCACAGCGATAAAAAGAAATCGCCTCTTAAGTGGATTGCCCGTCTATTGTGGGCATGCACTATAATGAGCTTGCTTGCCGGCATAATTATTATCACAACAGTGGCCTACGGAGACCTGCCAGGATTTGAGGATCTAGAAAATCCCAAGTACGACCTGGCTTCAACCATCTATGATATCAATGGAGAGGAGTTCGGAAAGTACTATATAGAAAATCGTCAATTTATTGATTATAAGGAGTTATCTCCTAATGTAAGAGCTGCACTATACAGTGTTGAAGATTCTAGGTATTTTAATCACGCGGGCATTGACTTTAGGGCGCTTGTACGTGTAGCTGTTAAAAGTGTATTGCTAAGACAGAGTAGCGCTGGTGGAGGGAGCACCATCACTCAGCAACTAGCTAAACTATTGTTTGACAGAGAATCATTGAGTGGTAAATCTAAGATATCTCGTTCTCTGACTATCGCATCGATAAAATTCAGAGAATGGATTACAGCAGTTAAACTTGAGAGAAGTTATACCAAAGAAGAGATCGTGGCTATGTACCTCAACAAGTTTGAGTTTATCAACGGTGCGCATGGTATTAAGTCTGCTGCTGAAATTTATTTTGGTAAGGATCAGCGAGAACTGGAAATTGAAGAAGCAGCAACTTTAGTTGGCATGCTTAAGAATCCAGCTCGATTCAACCCAGTGAGATTCTCGGACCGGACTAAAGGGCGCAGGGACGTGGTATTGGGATTAATGTCAAATCGCGGATTACTCTCCGATGTTAGACTAGATAGTTTGATTTCTCAACCGATCGACATGTCCAATTTCAAGCGCGCTAATCAGAGCGAAGGAATTGCGCCATACTTCCGTAGTGAACTGACTAAATATATCAAAGCACTGCTGGTCAAAGATGAGTATCACAAACCAGAGGGAGGCAACTACGACATCTATCGAGATGGGCTAAAAGTTTATACCACGATTGACGTCAGATATCAAAAACTCGCAGAGGAAGCCCTCTGGGAGCATCTTGCTACACTCCAGGAGCGCTATTGGAGAGTCTGGGGGCGTAAGAATCCGCTCACCTACGAAGCAGACGAGGATAAGCAGAAAATCATCATGGAGACTATAGATCGCAGAGTAAGAGATACGGAAGTATACAAGGCTTTGTATAAGAAGTATTTCAATGATATAGCTCAAAAAGCCCAGGATGAGTTTAATCTCAACATCAAGGAGCCTACTATTCGTAGACTCATGAAAGATATTGAATATCTGGACGAAATCCCACGTGAAGTAAGAGATGAATATCGCAAGGTCGTCACCTCAGAGGCAGCGAAAGCGCAGTGGTCTGCATTCCAAGCGGCACTTAAAAAGTCTATGAAAGAAAAAGTTGAGGCCGAGGTGTTTGCATATAATGATCTAGGCTATGAGACCAAGACGATGACACGTATGGACAGCCTACTGTATCACCTCAGGCATCTCCAGGGTGGCTTACTGTCAGTAGACCCTACTAATGGGCATATAAAAGCGTGGGTAGGAGGAGCAGACCATCGATATTTCAAGTTTGATCATGTCACTATGCGTAGACAAGTGGGTTCTACTATAAAACCATTTGTATATGCTACTGCAATAGGAGTGCAAGGAATCTCTCCATGCCAAGAGTTTAGCGATAGACAATATACCATAGCACCTGGAGATGCCAGTTTTCAAGTGGATGCCGAGTGGTCACCGTCCAATGCCAATGGACTTTTCACAGAGAATATGTATAACCTCTACCAGGGATTACTGTACTCTAAAAATTCGATAACGATTCGCATTGTCAAGGAAATGGGTACCATCGAGCTAGTTCGTGATTTATTAAACAATGTCGGAATCGACAAGAACGAAAGACTTCCTGGGGGGAGACTCATGGTCCCGAACGTGCCGTCTATTGCCCTTGGATCTGTTGATTTATCCTTGATGCAGATGACAGGAGGATATACCACATTTGCCAATAATGGTATCTATACGGAGCCTGTATTTATAGATAGGATAGAAGATAAAAACGGTAAGGTGATCTACCGTAGCTCCAAGTTTCAGCGAAGAGCTTTGAATCCGACTTACAATGCCGTAATGGTAGACATGCTCCAGAATAATACTGGTGGAGGCTTTGGACTAGGTTTAAAGAGCCCGAATGGCGGAAAAACAGGAACAACTAATGACTATGCTGACGGCTGGTTTATGGGGATAACACCAAATCTTGTAACAGGAGTATGGGTTGGGGGAGATGAAAAGTGGGTGAGATTTTACACCCTCGATAATGGTCAGGGATTTGTGATGGCCCGGCCAGTATATCAGAACTATCTAAAGAAGATCGAGGCCTCTCGGGAAATAGCATTTGATGTCAATGCGAAATTTCCTGAACCACCGGCAGGAATAGAAAATATTATAGACTGCTCGCGCTATAAACAGAAAGAACCAGAATTAGAACAAGAAGAACGGTTGCAGCAAAAGATCGACTTGGATGTTTTTGATGATGAGTTTGAAGATATGTTCGATGAAGAATTTGAAGCTGAGTCCGTAGATACTACTGGTGACTTTTAGTTCATATAAGTCTTTTCTTTAATATTGCATCAGCAATATTAACGTCGAATAAGTTGTTTTGATTTTGGTGAACCAGCCTATGAGAACCAGCCGCTTTTTATTTTTAATAATCTTTGGATTGCTGAGCATAAGCGCTTTAGCACAAGAGAGCTACCGTATTCGATTGGCTATATCAGATATTGACACTACGGCAAGAACAGCTTGCTATGATCTTCAGTTTGCCAATGGCAGTAATATTGAGTGGTTTCTAAGCAATGCTAATGTTTTCCTGTTCTACGACTTTTCGCGAGCATGTTTGCTACCTGCACAGTCGACGTTGCTCTTAGATGATTTAATTTATGACCTCAATGATTTAGTGAGGACTAGTGATACGACATCAGTTCCAGGATTCCCACTTCCGTATGGCGCCACACTAGGCTCTACAAGAGTAGGGTTTTCTACAGATCAGCAAGGGGTATTACTCGATACCTTAGGTACGTGGGTTAGTACAGTTGAGTTATGTTTTGTCCTTAAATTCGATGACATCACCGATCCGTCGACATGTTTTATCACTGATTTTATGAATGATGAAACACAAGCCCTATTGCCAGTTTCAGATATCGTGCAACGATCTGATCCTCAATTGCTATTTGTTGATATACCTAGGGACACAGCAATCAATATAAGACCTGATGGCACTCGAACATCTTGCTTCATTCTCGAAGAGAACACAGTTGAACTATGCACAGATGGCATTGACAATGATGAAGATGGCCTAGTTGATTGCGATGATATCTCATCTTGTACCCCTGAAAATCCAAGTCTCAATGTCAATGCCCCTGGAGGCTGTGATGAGCGACCATCTTTGATAAGAGTCAATGGTGTAACGGGCAATGCGACGTATAGCTTAGATGGAATAACGTTCCAAGAAGATAGCATCTTTACAGATTTGCCAGCAGGCGATTATGAGATTTTCGTGCGCAAGAATGATGTATCTGAATGTATGATCATGACCGTGGTGAGATTAGAGCAAGAAGAATGTCGGGAGAATGATGACACATTATGTGCTGATGGTATCGATAATGACGATGATGGATTAGTCGACTGCGAAGATCCCGATTGCATTCCAATGATTGCCGATGTTGATATAGTAAACGCTTCTGATTGTCCAGATTTATCTGACGGCGCAATCTCACTGATTAATGATCTTGAAGGTAACTTCTCAATAAGTATAGATAGTGGAGCTACTTATGTGGCCGGCACACGGGTTATGGATCTCGCGATAGGACGCTATAACGTCTTCGTTCAAAATAATACTACTGGTTGTATTGAAGAACATGATCAGAACCCTGTTATTATAACAAGTAACGTTACTTGCCCTGTGGAGATGGGTTTCTGTAGTGATGGTATAGACAATGATGGAGATGGGCTCATAGATTGTCTGGATCCAGAGTGTCTATCTGATTTTGCATGTGGAGACTTTCCAGAATACTATATTCCTAATTCGATTAATCCCTTCTCGACTCAAGGCAATAATATATTTGGTGTGTTTGGAGCCGATGACGCACCGATAGTAATCGATGAGTTGAATATTTTTGATCGATGGGGTAATCAAGTGTACGCTATATCACAGACTCCAGTACAAGCCATAGAATTATTTTGGGATGGAACTTTCCAAAACGAAGTAGTTACTCCTGGGGTATATCTATATCGTGCTATTCTGTCAGCAGGGCCATTACAGGATGAAGCACTGGGAAATGTGTCCGTGATTTACTAATTCTTCTTAATAGACTTCTGGATTTAGATGCCCTAATTGAGTAACTTGAGTAATTGAATTGAAAACAATGACGCACCGCATTATTCTTCTAGCCTTGACTATAGTTTATGCAACCAGCCTTACAGGTCAGCAATTATGGCTTCATGATGGTCTCAGCCCGATCGAAACGATTGATCTCGAGGTAATGCCAACTCTGGACAATGCTAAGCTTAGAAACAAAGTAAAGCATCAATCGAAGAATTCTGGACCGCTCACGTTTGCAGAACCCATTAATACAGATTTCAAGACAACTCAGCGAGGAACATGGGAGAGCGTAGAGGGCGACAGACAAGTTTGGCGCTTGCGGGTGAGCAGCCCGGGAGCGTATTCACTCAATTTGGGGTTTGAAGACTTTTATTTGCCGCCATCCGCCGTAATGTTTCTTTCAGATACAGACAAGACCTATGTGATAGGACCACTAACTGCAGATGATAACGAAAAACATAGACAGTGGTGGTCACCTATTATACCTGGAGACGATATCACTATAGAGATTCAAGTGGATGCGGAAGAAAGGGAAGATCTGGTTGCTAATCTAACTAAGGTTAATCACGATTTTGCTGGATTTGGTGCAGCCTTATCAGGGTCTTGCAATGTGGATGTCGTCTGTGATGAAGATGATGGATTTGGATTGATAGATCAATATCGAGATCTGATTAATAGTGTTGGGATGTATTCTATCAACGGATTCAATGCCTGTTCAGGATCATTAATCAATACAACTGAAAATGATTGCACACCGTATTTCTTGACAGCATTCCATTGTGAATTGAGACAAAATAATGCTGCGACAGTAGTGGTATATTGGAACTTTGAAAATTCTACCTGTAGGCCTCCTGGATCGGCAGCAAGTGGGGCGGACGGTGATGGGCCGATGACCAACTTCAATTCAGGATCAAGAGTAGTTGCTGAATTCCAAAGAACAGATTTCACTTTGATTGAATTAGATGATGATGTCAATCCAGACTTTCAACCATTTTATTCTGGATGGAATGTTGATGGTGAAGTATTTGATACGGTGTTATGTATCCATCACCCGCAGACAGAAGAGAAGAGGATTAGTTTTGATTTTGACGAGACGATACCTTTTACGAATGATGTTTTCATGCGTGTTGACGATTGGGATCTCGGAACTACTGAGTCAGGCTCTTCAGGATCGCCACTTTACACGACTAACGGAGAGATAATAGGTCAGTTAACTGGTGGACTCGCAGCATGTGGCAACGATCAATTTGACGATTACGGCATGCTTAAATTGAGTTGGACTGGTGGCGGAACTCCCGGGACACGATTACGGGATTGGCTTGACCCTGGAAACTCAGGGCGCCTCACCATGACCGGAAGATCATGCGTAAGTATAACATCACTTAGTCCGATGAGTATTTCGGGGTGTAGGGCTAATAGCTCCACAGTTCAGACTGTTCTTTCTGTTGTCTCAGGATACGAAAATGGAGCTAATGTATCATTTGGGGAATTGCCTGCTGGTGTTTCTGGTATGTTATCTTCAAACCGAATTACACCAAACACTTCGGTAACAGTGACTCTAGATATAAGCCAGCTCACTAATGATGTTGATGGACAAATCGAGATTTTAATTGAAGATGATTTTGGTGTTGAGACAGCTTCTCTTGCTGTAAGTTTAGATTCAGCTGCTCCTACGGCACCAACATTACTATCACCAGTTAATAATGAACAAGATGTCAGTTTTGACGCTATGCTGAGTTGGACAGAGACCGGTGATTCCTACAATGTAGAGCTGTCTACATCCTCTGATTTTAATCAGATCTTTTTCAGCGCATCAGAAGTACTTGTCAATGAATTAAACCTTCCGACTCTTGATGTCAGCACAACCTATTTCTGGCGTGTAGAATCGATCAATTCTTGTGGCACGAGTAACTATTCATCTGTGTCGTCATTTACTACTGGAGATATTTCATGTAGCAGTATCACTTCATCGGATGGGCCATTTTCCATTTTAACTTCACCTAATGTTGTTAGTAGTACTATTGTAATTACTGAAGATTTAGAAATCGCCGATCTTAATGTGCTGGATGTTGTTGGGACACATACTTTTATTTCTGACCTAGAATTCAGATTGATAGGACCCGACGGTACTTCCATAGACCTGCTGATACAAGCATGCGGAAATGAAGATAATTTCAATGTCTCATTTGACGATGAGAGTGATAACGTCAATATCAGTTGTCCATTTAATGATGGCACCGTTTATAGACCGAATTCACCGCTGTCAATCTTTGATGGTATGTCATCTCAGGGTACATGGACACTGGAGATTACCGACGATGTCAATATAGATGGCGGAAGATTTGACTCTTGGCGATTAGAGCTATGCCTCATTGGTGGCACAATAACAGACTCCAATCAAAATCCTGAACCGGGCAATCAAGATTGCGAACGTGTAGTATCGTCCAATGAACCATTAACAATTTCGGATATGAATGGGCCTACAGTCGCGTCTATCGAAATTTCTGAAGATTTCTTAATTGATGATGTCAATATTCTGAATGTGACAGGATCACATCCATTTGTTGGAGATCTCAATTTCGTACTTGTTGGGCCGAATGGTGCGAGAGTAGAGTTACTCTCTAACCAGTGTGGATCTAATAATGATTTCAATGTGTCCTTTGATGATCAGAGTAATCTTGTATCAATCTCCTGTCCATTTACGGATGGATTATCTTATAGACCTGAAGGGTCTTTAAACATATTTAATGGTATGTCTTCACGTGGTGTTTGGTCACTGGAAATAGCAGATGGGGTAGCGTTTGACGATGGAGTATTTGATTCCTGGACTTTGGAGCTATGTCAGGCAGCTGACGATGCATTGAGTCGATCATTTACAGTGAGTCCGTCTCAATTGTCCTTGTGCGAGAAATTCTTCGATCCAATAACATTTGCGATAGATTTAAGCGGTGATTTTGATGATGAGATATCCATTGAATTACAGGATTCTGAAGGTAATTTAATAGGCGAGCCAATAGATGCAAGTATCGCTAGCGACCTTGAGATTACGCTTGCCGACGGCAGTAGATTCTTCGGTATCGCTAACAGCACGTTAGTTTTAGAAATAACTGATACTCAAGGGAGCACCACAATAGATATACCAGTGCTATCACAGGTTGATGACCTTGTCATCAATCAATTATCACCTGTTTCTGGAGAGACTGAAGTTGAGCTGGAGCCAACATTTAGATGGTCGACGACCGAGTATACTATAGCTTTTCAACTTAGACTTACAGATGATACAGGGGCTGAGGTGTTGAACTTTATGCTCGAAGAGGTAATAGATACCTTTACATTGACAAGTCGACTCGAGCCACAGACAACATATCAATGGAGTGTAACGGCGATAGGGGAGTGCTCTCCAGATTTTGTTACGGAGTTATCGTCATTTACGACACGCAACAGCACTGCGACAATTAATATCTCAGAAAGCGATATTGATGTGTATCCTAACCCAGTAGCAGAATTGCTGACTATCTCTAAAGAAACTGCCTGGACAGATGAAGCAAGATTCAGACTCTACAGTGCTCAAGGAGTATTGATGTATCAAACTCTATTAGACGAGAAAATTTCCTTGATTGATCTGGATGATCTACCAGTCGGGGCATATTTTTATCAGATAACTGAAGGTGAAGACCGCTTTATTGAGCGACTTATAATAGCGAGGTAGGGAAACTAGGAAATTTGGAACCAATAGGAACCACCATGCTTCTCGCCAGTCGAGATACTTGGGATTGTCCATAGTGATGACATCTGATGCTGATAGTCTTCTTCTTGTGATACATAGTAGACTGGCATGATGGTCTCGTAGCGATCTGGATTAGAGAGGATGGCGGTCATTAGAGCATATTGCTCTGAGTAATATCTATCGCACATAAACTGTGGATAATCATATGGGATGTATATGTCATGGATATGCACGATTACTCCCTTCTCAAGGCGATGTAACATCTCTGTAAAGACTACCATAGCATCAGAATTAGGAAGGACTCGATGAGAATTATCTATGAATAGTATATCGCCCTCAGAGAGGCTATCACAAATGGCATTGATATCGCAGTCTTCCAATCTTTTTCTGATCATTCGGTCAGATAGGTCGTCTATTGTCGCTCGAGGCTCAGGGTCTATGGATGCTATGCTCGACGCCAGGTCGTGGTCCATAATTGCAGCCTTCATCACTTTTGTGCTGTTACCAGATCCGATTTCGATGATTTTCTTTGGTCTGAATTTTACTGCCATAGTATATAGCAGCATCATGTCAAGAGCGGGGAAGTAGTCATTCGCCCATTGAGGACGGATATCATCTTGACCTGTTGATACGGCTTGCCATGATTTAAATTGATTCATGTGGCCGACCATCTCCGCAATGATCTCTGAGTAAACCTGTTTGTTTCGAGTTATAATCTCTTTTAATTCAGGGTGACCCCCGTTCTGAGTGGTATAACGAGGTTTAGCGTCGACAGGATAGTCTAAATGAATCG
>CAZAXY010000040.1:0-27294 GCA_964489125.1 uncultured Saprospiraceae bacterium | reverse complement strand
AGACATCTCCAAATGTCGTCACTCAGATGAAGAGTGAGGCTACTGACGGCTACGACGCTGTCCAGCTAGGATATGGAGATAAGCGAGAGAAGAGTACAAGCCAGGCAATGAAAGGTCATTTTAAGAAATCAGGAACTTCACCAAAGTTAAAAATTGCTGAATTTTCTTTCGAAGGAGAAGACAAAGCGGTAGGAGATACAATCGCAGCAAGCGACGTATTTGCAGAAGGTGATATTGTGAATGTGATCGGCACTACTAAAGGAAAAGGATTTCAGGGGGTTGTAAAGCGCCATGGATTCCGAGGTGTTGGAGATGCCACTCACGGTCAGCACAACAGATTAAGAGCGCCAGGGTCAATTGGGGCATGTGCTACACCATCAAAAGTTGTCAAAGGCCTTAGAATGGGCGGTAGAACGGGAGGAAAGAGAGTGAAAACTACAAACCTTCAAGTAGTGAAGATATTGGCAGAGGACAATTTATTATTGATCAAAGGATGTGTACCTGGTCATAAAGGAGCATTCGTAATAATTGAGAAGTAATATGAAGATTGATATACTAAATACGGAAGGAAAGTCTACAGGACGATCACTGGATTTGCCAGAAGCAGTCTTCGGCATAGAGCCTAATGAGCATACGATGTATCTCGCTGTTAAGCAATACTTAGCACATCAGAGACAAGGAACTCACAAAGCGAAAGAAAGAGGTGAGATCAAAGGATCTACTAAGAAGATAAAAAGACAAAAGGGTACAGGTACTGCTCGTGCAGGGTCAATCAAGTCACCTGTTTTTAGAGGAGGTGGTAGAATATTTGGTCCTCGCCCGAGGAAGTATACGATAAACCTCAATAAGAAGGTGAATCAGCTTGCTCGCAAGAGCGCCTTGAGTCAAAAGTTGAGCAATGGTCAGATAAAAGTGGTAGAAGACTTTACACTGGATGCGCCAAAAACTCAAACTTATAAGGCTATAGCAGGAAGTATATCCGAGACTAATAAGAGATTGCTCGTGTTGGGAGAAGGAGATCAAAACATCTACCTCTCAAGCCGCAACTTGACCTCGGATAAAGTGATGACGGCAGGAGAATTGAACACATATTCTATATTGAATTGTAAGGATCTGATATTAACGGAGAGCTCTGTTAGTAAGCTATCAGAAATACTATCTAAATAATAAGAGGTATGTATAAAGAAATATTAGTAAAGCCGCTTATTACCGAGAAAGCAGAGAATCTCTCTGAAGAATTGGTGAAGTACTCGTTCGTTGTGAATAAAAGTGCTAACAAGCTTGAGATCAAAGATGCTGTGGAAAAGATGTATAGCGTGACAGTTAAGAATGTCAACACTATGATCATGCCAGGCAAGAGCAAAGTGAGAAATACTAAATCAGGAATCCAAAGAGGAAGAAAACCAGATTTTAAGAAGGCCATTGTAACGCTTTCTGAAGGAGAGGAGATAGACTTTTTTGGTGATATATAAATAGACAGAAGATGGCTATAAAGAAATATAATCCGGTTACACCTGGTCTTAGAACTAAGACTACTGTTGACTATAGCGGGATATCAAAGAAAAAACCAGAGAAGTCGCTGATTGCCAAGTTGAATAAGTCAGGTGGACGGAATCGTACAGGTAAGATGACCATGCGCCAGATTGGTGGAGGTCATAAGAGACGTTACCGCATTATCGATTTCAAGAGAGACAAGGACGGTGTTGCAGGCAAGGTAGACAGTATTCAGTATGATCCTAACAGATCGGCATTTATAGCATTGATCGAATATACTGATGGAGAGAAGAGATATATCATTGCGCCTAGTAACCTGAAGGAAGGTGACAAGGTGATGTCTGGAGCGAAAGCGACTCCTGATGTAGGTAATGCACTGTTCTTAGCTGATATTCCATTGGGTAGTTCGATTCATGCGATCGAGATGACTCCTGGAAAGGGAGCTTCATTAGCTCGCAGTGCTGGCACGAACGCTACACTCATGGGTAAAGAAGGGAAATATGTGGTTGTTAAGCTGCCTTCTGGTGAGGTGCGAAGAATCTTGTCGACTTGTAAGGCAACGATAGGTTCTACATCTAATCCAGATCATGGCTTGACTGTATTAGGAAAGGCTGGTCGAAAGAGATGGTTAGGAAGACGTCCTCGAGTGAGAGGTGTAGCGATGAACCCTGTAGATCACCCAATGGGTGGTGGTGAAGGTAGAGCCTCAGGAGGTCACCCAAGATCGCGCACAGGTATTATGGCTAAAGGTCAGAAAACAAGGAAGAAAAAATCTTCTGATAGATTAATCATATCAAGAAGAAAAAAATAGATAGTAGTAATGGCAAGATCTATAAAAAAAGGACCATACGTGTATCACAAGCTGCTTAAGAAGCTTGACAAGGCACAGTCATCAACTAAAAAGACGGTGATCAAGACTTGGTCACGTTCATCAATGATCATACCTGATATGGTAGGTCAGACGATAGCTGTACACAATGGCAAGGCATTTATCCCTGTCTTTGTAACTGAGAACATGGTTGGCCATAAGTTGGGAGAATTTGCTCCTACTAGAACATTTAAAGGACACTCAGGAAATAGAAGATAATATGGAGGCTAGAGCTAAATTGAGAAACTGTCCGATGTCGGCGAGAAAAATGAGATTAGTTGCTGATCTCATAAGGGGAAAGTCTGTTGATGAAGCGCTGAACATATTGAGATTCACCAAGAAAGAAGCCGGTGAGTGGTTAGAGAAGGTAGTGTTGTCTGCAGTCTCAAATTGGGAAAACAAAGGTGATTCTGCATATAGTGCAGCTGATTATAATTTAATCGTAAAGACTGCAATGGTAGATGAGGGTACAGCGCTTAAGCGTTTTAGGCCAGCACCGCAGGGGAGGGCGCACAGGATTCGAAAGCGTACAAATCATGTGACACTTGTTGTTGAGAACACACTTGCATTAGATAACGAACCTTCTTCAGAAGAAGAATAAAAGATAAACATGGGTCAAAAGACAAGTCCTATAGGTAATCGTTTAGGAATCATCAGAGGATGGGATTCCAATTGGTATGGCGGCAGCAACTTCGCTGAGAAGTTTGTCGGCGATGTCAAAATCAGAGAATACCTAAACGCTCGTATCTCAAGAGGAGGTATCTCACGCATAGTTATCGAGAGAACACTTAAGAGAATCACTGTTACAGTTCACACTTCTCGACCGGGCATAATCATCGGTAAGGGAGGACAAGAAGTGGATCGCATCAGAGAAGAGTTGAAAAAACTAACAGGTTCAGACGTACAGATCAACATCGTTGAGATCCGTAAGCCAGAGCTTGACGCCAATATCGTTGGAGAGTCAATAGCTCGACAGCTTGAAGGTAGAGTGAACTTTAGACGTGCAATTAAGATGGCACTTCAGTCTACTATGAGAGCTGGTGCGCAGGGAATCAAGGTGCGCATCAGTGGACGATTGAATGGTGCTGATATGGCGCGATCTGAAGAGTTCAAGGATGGACGTATTCCATTGCATACCTTCAGAGCAGATATCGATTATGCGTTGAAAGAAGCGCTGACAGTATATGGCAAGCTTGGCATCAAAGTATGGATCTGTAAGGGGGAAGTACTTGGTAAAAGAGACTTGTCACCAAATGTTGGAGTTGACTTAAGAAATAAGAGAGGCGGTCGCGGCAATAGAAGAGGCGGCGGAAGAAGAAATAATTAGGATATTAAAAAGTATTAGGAATGTTACAGCCTAAACGGACTAAATATAGAAAACAGCAGAAAGGTCGCAATAGAGGACTTGCTCAACGAGGAAGCACTATCGCATTTGGATCTTTTGGACTTAAGGCCGTCACGAGCGGGAGATTAACGAGTAGACAGATTGAGGCAGCTCGTATCGCGATGACCAGATATATGAAGAGGGAAGGAAAAGTATGGATACGTATTTTTCCAGACAAGCCAATTACTGCTAAGCCTCTAGAGGTAAGGATGGGTAAGGGTAAGGGTGCTCTTGATCACTACGTAGCTCAGATTAAACCTGGTAGGATTATGTTTGAGCTTGATGGTGTACCACAAGAAGTAGCTGAAGAAGCCTTAAGATTGGCAGCACAGAAATTACCCGTATTAACTAAAACTGTAGTGCGAAGAGACTACGCTGGATAGAATAATTATGGCTACGAAGAAATTTTTAGAACTTAAGGAATTCAGTGCAGAAGAGTTGGCAAATGAACTCAATGTCACTCAAGAGCAATATGGCAAGATGAAATTTGAACATGCGATCCGCGGATTAGAAAACCCGTTGACACTACGAGAAGTACGTAGAGACATCGCCAGATTGAAGACAGAAGCCAGAAGACGCGAACTCGAAGATGTCGAGGCAACGTCGAGAACTAAGATTAGGTCAAGAAGACGTAGGAATAAATAAATCACCCTCATGGATACGAATAAAAAGCAAATAGTCGGGGTAGTTACCAGTAACAAGATGGACAAATCCATCACAGTAGTGGTAGAAAGAAGATTGAAGCACCCGATCTACGGGAAATTCATCAGAAAGTCTAAAAAATTTATGGCCCATGATGAGAAAAATGAATGTAGTGAGGGCGATAAAGTGAAGATTATCGAGTCAAGACCCTTGAGTAGACGTAAGAGGTGGAATTTAGTAGAAATACTCGAAAAGGCTAAATAATAATGATACAGCAAGAATCAAGATTAGACGTAGCTGATAACTCTGGAGCGAGATCAGTACTCTGTATTAGAGTATTGGGAGGATCTAAGAGACGATACGCAAGTATCGGAGACATGATCGTAGTATCTGTCAAAGAGACTTCGCCAGGAGGAATCAAGAAAGGAACAGTGTCAAAAGCTGTCATCGTAAGAACTAAGAAAGAGATCAGAAGAAAAGACGGTAGTTATATCCGTTTTGATGATAATGCTGTAGTCTTATTGACAGCATCTGATGAGCCAAGAGGTACACGTATTTTCGGCCCTGTTGCTCGTGAGTTGAGAGATAAGGAATATATGCGTATTGTTTCACTTGCACCAGAGGTGCTGTAAGAATCATGAGATGAGCTCAAAAAAGCTACATATAAAGAAAGGTGATCAAGTAATCGTCATAGCTGGTGCAGATAAAGGCGCTACTGGTGAAGTATTACAAGTATTGCCAAGCAAGAATAGAGCAGTTGTAGAAGGAGTGAATGTTCAAAAGAAACACCAAAAGCCTACTAATGATGAGGCTGGCGGGATTATTGAACAGAGCGCCCCAATACACATTTCTAATATCATGTTGATTGACCCTAAGTCAGGAGAACCAACAAGGATAGGTAGAAAGAAGGACGGTGATAGAACAGTCCGATATTCTAAAAAATCAGGAGAAATTATAGGATAATGTCATACATACCTAGGCTAAAAGAATTTTATAAAAAAGAGGTCACATCTAAGTTGATGGAGCAGTTCAAATACTCTTCTGTCATGCAGGTGCCTAAGATTGAAAAGATTTGTATCAATCAAGGTATAGGTGGTGCCACTCAGGATAAAAAGTTAATTGATATATCTCTCAATGAGATCACTCAAGTAACTGGGCAGAAAGCAGTGCCTTGTAAAGCCAAAAAATCTGTTTCCAACTTTAAGTTGAGAGAAGATATGACTATTGGGGCAAAGGTGACGTTAAGAGATAACATGATGTATGAGTTCTTAGACCGTCTACTTGCAGTTGCACTCCCAAGAGTACGTGACTTTAGAGGGATCAACGATAAGAGCTTCGATGGAAGAGGGAACTATACATTGGGAATTAAAGAACAGATTATCTTTCCAGAGATCAATATCGACAAAGTCAATAAGATCTCAGGGATGGATGTGACTATAGTTACATCCGCTAAGACTGATGGTGAAGCATACGCTTTACTTAAAGAAATGGGATTACCATTCAAAAACATGAGAAACTAATAATTATGGCTAAGAAGTCGATAATAGCACGCGAAGCGAAGCGTCAGAAGCTTGTAGCTAAATATGCTGATCTTAGGAAAAAACTAAAAGAAGAAGGTCGTTGGGAAGAATTAGATAAACTTCCAAGAAATTCTTCTGCCGTAAGATTACACAACAGGTGTAAGCTCACAGGACGCCCCAAGGGATATATGAGGAAGTTTGGAATCAACAGGGTGACATTTAGAAAAATGGCCCTAGATGGTAAGATACCTGGATTAACTAAAGCGAGCTGGTAAAAAGATAGAGATATGGCACTAACAGATCCGATTGCAGATTATTTGACAAGAGTACGCAATGCTCAGAAAGCAGGGCACCGTATTGTGGAGATTCCAGCGTCTAAGATTAAAAAGAGTATCACAGAGATACTGTATGATCAGGGGTATATCCTGAAGTATAAGTTTGAAGATGGCGTGCCTGGAAGTATTAAGATAGCTTTGAAGTACGACAATAAAACCAAGCTTCCTGTAATCAGAAAGTTGGGACGTATCAGTAAGCCAGGATTAAGAAAATATGCTGCTGCCGAAGATTTACCTAGAATCATTAATGGTCTGGGAATCGCAATCATCAGTACCTCAAAGGGGTTGATGACAGACAAGCAAGCAAGAACTAATAATGTGGGTGGAGAAGTACTCTGCTACGTATATTAATAATTAGGTTATGTCAAGAATTGGAAAAGCACCTATTAATATAATCCAAGGAGTTTCTATCGACATCGATAAGAGCAACCTTGTAACAGTAAAAGGTCCAAAGGGGGAACTCACTGAAAAGATTGATTCAGACTTTACGTTCACTCAAGAAGATGGCCTGTTTACCGTAGTTCGTCCGACGGAACAAAAGAGACATAAATCATTGCACGGCTTATACCGCTCATTGATTAATAATATGGTTGTTGGTGTGTCAGAAGGCTATAAAAAAGAGTTAGAGTTGGTAGGTGTAGGTTACCGAGTGGCCAACACAGGCAATATGTTAGAGCTAACATTAGGATACTCGCACCCGATCTACTTCGTAATTCCGAGTGAGCTAAAGCTTACTACGACAATGGAAAAAGGTCAGACGCCGAGAGTTATTTTGGAAGGGATTGATAAGCAGTTGATCGGTCAGGTTGCGGCTAAGATTCGCGCATTTAGAAAGCCAGAACCGTATAAAGGCAAGGGTGTTAAGTTTATTGATGAACAAATCAGACGTAAAGCTGGTAAAACAGCTGGTTAATAATAATTAATCATGGGTAAATTAACGGCAAGACAGAAGATCAAGTTACGTATCAGAAAGTCCATTAATGGCACTGCTGATCGACCTAGATTATCTGTGTTTAGAAGTAATAAGGAGATATATTGTCAGTTGATTGATGATGCTAATGGTCAGACGCTTGCGTCATCATCATCCAAGACATTAGAGAAAGGTGCTAACAAAGTTGAGACTGCCAAGAAAGTAGGTATGGACTTAGCTGAGAAAGCCAAAGCTCAAAATGTGGAAAGTGTAGTATTTGACAGATCTGGATATATATATCACGGTAGAATAAAAGCTTTAGCAGAGGGTGCTCGTGAGGGTGGTCTTCAATTTTAAGATAGTAAGATGGCAAAAGACAATAGAATAAAAGCGTCAGAAACCGAGCTTAAAGAAAAGCTGGTGAATCTAAACAGAGTTGCTAAGGTAACTAAGGGTGGGCGTACGTTCAGCTTCGCCGCAGTTGTTGTGGTAGGAGATGGTAACGGCACCGTAGGCCATGGTTTAGGTAAAGCAAGAGATGTTTCTGAATCTATCGCAAAAGCTGTAGATGATGCTAAGAAGAACTTGGTGAAGTTTCCTATCCAAAACGGTACTATACCACATGAACAAAAAGGTAAGTATGGCGCAGGAAAGGTATTAATCAAGCCAGCATCAGATGGTACAGGACTGATTGCAGGTGGTGCCATGAGAGCAGTATTGGAGATAGGAGGATTACACAATGTGTTAGCCAAGTCACAGGGATCATCTAATCCTCATAACGTGATTAAAGCAACTCTTGACGCACTGACTAAGCTGAGAAGCCCTCAGGATGTTGCCCGACAGAGAGGAATTACATTAGAAAAACTATATAACGGATAGGCCATGAAATTGAAACTAAAATTAGTACGGAGTGTAATTGGAAAGCCTAAAGACCAAAAAGCAACGGTTAGAGCTTTAGGTTTAAGAAAATTGAATCATGAAATCGAAAAGGACGTTAATCCTCAGGTCGCTGGCATGATTGCAAAAGTGAAGCATTTATTAGCTATAGAAGAAGTTTAACTGTAGAGTTATGGAATTACATGAATTAAAACCTGCAAAGGGATCTACAAAGAAGGGTAAGAGAATCGCTCGAGGACAAGGATCTGGCAAGGGTGGTACAGCAACAAGAGGCCACAAAGGAGCTAAGAGTAGATCAGGGTACTCTCGTAAAAGAAACTTTGAGGGTGGTCAGATGCCACTGCAGATGAGACTTCCTAAGAGAGGATTTAAGAGCCCTAACCGAGTCGCATATGTGGCGCTTAATGTGGGTAAGATTACTGCCTTAACTGAAAAATACGGTTTAAGTGCTGTATCTCCTGAAGAGCTTTATAAGCTGGGACTTATCAAAAAGAATGATGTTATCAAAGTTTTGGGTTCTGGAGAACTAGATAAAGCAGTTAATGTTTCTGCCCATGCGTTTTCTGCATCTGCGAAAACAAAGATCGAAGCATCTGGTGGTAGAGTTGTTCAATTATAAGAAATAATAAATATGAAGAGGTTCATTGAGACTCTAAATAACATATGGAAGATAAAGGAACTTAGAAATAAAATCCTTTACACCTTAGGACTGATTTTCATTTATAGAATCGGTTCTTTTATCGTTTTACCAGGTGCTAATGCACAGGCATTGGCCGACGCAGCGTCAGGTAGAGGAGCTAATGATATCTTAGGTCTCATCAATACCTTTGCAGGCGGTGCCTTTAATAGGGCATCTATATTCGCACTAGGCATCATGCCTTATATTACTGCATCGATCATTATACAACTACTCGGATTCGCGGTTCCGTACTTCCAAAGACTTCAACAAAAAGAAGGAGAGAGCGGCAGAAAGAAAATAACGCAGATAACTCGTTGGCTCACCTTGGCTATTACCTTAGTGCAAGGGGGGACATACTTAGGCTATATATCCTCTATACCAGGGGCAGTTACGCCTGACCTAAGTCCAACAGTGTTCTGGTTTAGTAATATTATCATACTCTCGACGGGTACCATATTTGCTATGTGGCTCGGTGAGCGTATTACTGAGGATGGCATCGGAAACGGTGTATCACTATTAATTATGATTGGTATTATTGCCACGCTACCTACAGCATTCTTTGCGGAGGTGATCGGAGCATTCAATAATAATGTCTTCCTATTCTTCATAGAGATGATCATATTGTTCCTTATAGTGATGGCCTGTATCATGATTGTACAGGGTGTACGTAGGATACCATTACAATTTGCCAAGCGCATGGTCGGCAGAAGTGGAGGAGCTGTACCTATGGCTGGTGCTCGTGATTTTATTCCGCTCAAGGTTAATGCCGCTGGTGTGATGCCTATCATCTTTGCTCAAGCAATTATGTTCTTACCTATGACTATTGCCCAATGGGCTGCAGGAGATGGAGCAGCACAAAGTGGATTCTTGATGTCCATGACTAATTGGAAGTCATTACCGTATAATGTAATATTCTTCTTATTGGTAGTGATATTCACATATGTTTATACAGCCTTGTTGGTTAATCCACAACAGTATTCAGAATACTTAAAAAGACAAAATGCTTTTATCCCAGGTATCAAGCCGGGACAAGCAACACAAGAGTTTATTGATTCACTCACCACGAGAGTGACTTTGCCAGGATCTATATTCTTAGGTTTGATTTCAATCTTCCCTGCTATCGTAGCAAGATTCGGAGTCAATGACGCCTTTGCTTTCTTCTTTGGAGGAACTTCTCTATTAATATTAGTTGGTGTTGTCCTTGATACATTACAACAGATAGAGAGTCACCTATTAATGAGAAAGTATGACGGGCTGGTTAAGTCAGGTAAATTGAAAGGACGTAGTGGGATGCAGCCGATAGGAGCTAGCATGTAAGACGGATCCTCTTCATGTCTAAACCAATATATAAGACTGACGAAGAGATCGAGCTCATCAGAAAGAATTGCCTGATGGTCTCCGATACACTCTCATTAGTTGCAGCAGAATTAAAGGAAGGGATTAAAGGCTCACATCTCGATGAGATGGCTGAGACATATATAAGGGATCAAGGTGCACTACCAGGATTTAAAGGTCTTTATGGCTGTCCGTCAACTTTGCTAATTTCTAAAAATGAAGTCGTTGTTCACGGATTGCCAGATGATGAACCATTCAAGGTCGGGGACATCGTTTCCATCGATTGTGGTGTTTTTCTTAATGACTTCTATGGAGATGCGGCATACACCTTTGTTGTTGGCGAGGTCAGCGAAGAAATTATGAAACTACTCGTGGCGACTAAGGAATCTCTGACACTTGGTATTGATCAGGCACGGGTAGGAAATCGACTTGGAGATGTGAGTCATGCCATACAACATTATAATGAGCGTATGCATGGATATAGTGTAGTCCGAGAATTGGTCGGTCATGGCCTCGGTAGGAAACTGCACGAAAAGCCAGAAGTACCTAACTATGGTAAAAAAGGTAGAGGCATAAAACTTCAAGAAGGACTGGTTATTGCGATAGAACCGATGGTAAATATGGGAGTCAGAAATGTGAGACAAGCCAAGGATGGATGGACTATATATACTAAAGACAGAAAACCATCTGCTCACTATGAGCACACAATTGCAGTTACGGCTTCAGGCCCTGATATTTTATCGGACCACGGACGCATTGAAGAAACTATTGAGAAAAATAAAAATTTACAGAAAATTTGCTTAAAAAAATAGATATTTGCACTCCCAAATTTATATGGCAAAAAAGAATTTAATAAAACAGGACGGAATCATCGAAGAAGCATTGTCAAATGCAATGTTTAGAGTGAGGTTGGAGAACAATCATCTTATCACAGCTACGATCAGTGGAAAGATGAGAATGCACTATATAAAAATTCTTCCTGGAGACAAGGTTGCTGTAGAGATGTCGCCATATGATTTGACAAGAGGACGTATAACTTTTAGATATAAATAAGATGAAAGTAAAAGCATCTATTAAGAAGAGATCTACTGATTGTAAGATCATCAGAAGAAAAGGGAAACTTTATGTGATTAACAAGAAGAATCCTCGATTTAAACAAAGACAAGGGTAAGAGCTTATGGCTAGAATTGCAGGTAACGATTTGCCTAAAAACAAAAGAGGCGTTATTGGTCTGACCTATATATATGGGGTCGGTCGTAGTAGAGCAAGTGAAATCTTGTCTCGTGCAGAGGTAGATCCTAACATTAAGATTGGTGATTGGTCTGATGAGAACATCAGAGTAATCTCTAAGATGCTACAGGATGACTATCTGGTAGAAGGTGAATTAAGAAGTGAAGTGCAGACTAACATTAAACGTCTTATGGACATAGGCTGTGTTAGAGGTGTAAGACATCGTAAAGGCTTGCCTGTGAGAGGTCAGAGAACTCAGACCAATGCTCGTACACGGAAGGGTAAGAAGAAGACAGTTGCTAACAAGAAAAAGGCTACTAAGTAATGGCTAAGGGTAAGAAAATTAAAAGAAAAGTATTGGTACAGCCAGAAGGATATGCTTTTATTCAGGCTTCATTTAACAATATTATTATCTCCCTCTGCAATAAGCAAGGACAGGTGATCTCATGGGGTAGTGCTGGAAAAGCCGGATTCCGTGGATCCAAGAAGAATACACCGTATGCTGCTCAGATGGCCGCTAATGATGCTGCACAAGTAGCTTATGATGCAGGACTGCGATCTGTAGAGGTAAATGTAAAAGGCCCAGGAGGAGGACGTGAAGCGGCAATCAGAGCACTTGATGCGAATGGTATCAAGGTGACTAGGATAAAAGATGTTACACCTGTTCCTCACAATGGTTGTAGACCACCGAAGAGAAGAAGAGTATAAGAACCACCAGACTTTATTAATAATGGCAAGATATACAGGCCCAAAGGCAAAAAAAGCGCGAGCACTAGGGGAAGCAATCTACGGTCCAAGTAGAGAGTTCGATAAGAAAAAATACCCTCCTGGTCAGCACGGTCCATCTAAAAGAAGGAAGCAAAAGTCTGACTATGCCCTCCAGCTAATGGAGAAGCAAAAAGCAAAGTACACTTATGGTGTATTAGAGCGTCAGTTCCGCAACATATTTTCTAAAGCTAATAGTAAGAAAGGTGTTACTGGTGAGATCCTATTACAGATGTTGGAAGCTAGACTGGACAACACAGTCTATAGATTAGGAATTGCTCCAACTCGTAGAGCTGCACGACAGTTAGTTACTCATAAGCACATCTGTGTAAATGGGATACTTACTAATATCCCTTCAGTGATGTTACGTCCAGGTGATTCAGTGCAGGTAAGAGGTAAGTCTCAAGGTCTTGAAGTAATCGGCAACAGTATCGCCTCAAACAAAGAAGTGAAAAAGTGGAGCTGGTTAGAGTGGAACCCAGATACCATGGAAGGAAGATTCCTGGAGATGCCAGAAAGGGTGAATATCCCTGAGAAAATCAATGAGCAGTTAATAGTAGAATTGTATTCTAAGTAATATTGCCCGTTTTCATAGTCTATTTTTTTGATCAACTCGTAAATCTATCATGAGCATATTAAATTTTCAAAAGCCTAATAAGATACTTCTTCAGAAAGCAGATGAATTCGATGGATCATTTGAGTTTAAGCCGTTAGAGCCAGGGTTCGGTCAGACGATTGGAAACTCGATCCGTAGAGTGCTCCTGTCTTCATTAGAAGGATGGGCAATCTCGGCAGTGAGAGTAGCAGGCGTAGAGCATGAGTTCTCTTCAATCAAAGGAGTTGTAGAAGACGTGATTGATATAATCCTCAATCTTAAGCAAATCAGACTTAAGAAGTTAATCGAGGATGATGATTCTACAGAGGAAAAAATATACTTGACAGTTTCTGGTCAGGAGCAGTTCAAGGCAGGTGATATAGAAGGATTCACTAACGTGTTCAAGGTTATGAACCCGGATCATGTAATCTGTAACATGGAGCCTTTCGTAAGTTTAGAGATGGAATTCGTCGTGACAAAAGGACGAGGGTATGTTGCAGCAGATGAGAATCTACCAAAGGATGCGCCAATTGGTGTAATCCCCGTTGATGCAATCTATACTCCGATCAAGAAGGTAGCATACAAAATAGAGAACACTCGTGTCGGTCAAAAAACTGATTACGAAAAGTTGACCCTGGATATAAAAACTGACGGTACGATCCATCCAGAGGATGCAGTGAAAGAAGCATCTAAGATTTTGATTCAACACTTGATGTTGATTACCGATGAGAATATCACGTTTGAAGATAGCACGAAGAGAGAAGAGGATATTGTTGATGAGCACATCTTACATATGCGTAAGTTGTTAAAGACTTCATTGGAAGATCTCGACCTATCAGTAAGAGCTTATAACTGTCTTAAAGCAGCTAAGATCAATTCACTTGGTGAGTTAGTAAAGTTTGACACTCACGAGTTACTTAAGTTTAGAAACTTCGGTAAGAAATCATTGGTGGAAATCGAAGAGTTATTGACTATCAAAGGTCTGACATTCGGTATGGATTTATCAAAATATAAATTAGACGAGGACTAAGTATAAGGACTCTTTTAATCAAACCATTCAAGAGACATGAGACACGGGAAGAAGTTTAATCACTTAGGTAGAAAAAAAGGCCACAGAGCAGCAACTCTTAAGAACCTCGCTACTGCATTGATTACACACAAGAGAATAAATACAACGACGGCTAAGGCCAAAGCGCTGAGAGTATTCGTTGAGCCATTAATCACTAAGTCTAAAAATAATTCTACTCATTCGAGAAGAGTGGTGTTTAGCAAATTGCAGGATAAGGATTCAGTTAACGAATTGTTTTCTACTGTTGGCCCTAAGGTAGCAGATCGCCCAGGGGGATATACTAGAATTATTAAGACTGGATTCAGAAAAGGTGATGGAGCTGAAATGGCTATGATCGAGTTGGTAGATTTCAATGAGACGCTATTAGCTTCTGCAGTTTCTGGAGCTGGCAAGAAACGCACACGTAGAGGTCGACGTAAGGCAACTGGTGCAGCGACGGCAGTCGCGACCGCAGCAGTAATGACGGAAGAAGAATAGTATAAACATTATATTATAAATTTTATAAAGGTGATCTCTAACGTTTAGAGATCACCTTTTTTAATATATTTGCCGCCGATTAAAACCCACGTTATGAGCTCTTCAGGTAAGGCACTATTGCTATTAGAGGATGGTTCCGTTTATCATGGTACGTCCTATGGAGCGAGTGGTGTTAGCATCGGTGAAATATGCTTCAATACTGGGATGACTGGTTATCAAGAAGTTTTTACAGACCCATCTTATCACGGCCAAATTATGGTCACTACCAATGCGCACATTGGAAACTATGGGATACTCGATACAGAGGTGGAGTCAGAAAAGATTCAGATCACAGGCTTGATTTGTAAAAACTTCACAACCGAATTCTCAAGGCCTATGGCTACAGAGGATATTCAGTCTTTCTTCGAATCTCAGAATGTTGTGGTTATTTCAGATGTGGATACCAGAGCTATTGTAAAGCATATCCGAAGCAAAGGTGCGATGAATGCACTAATTGCTTCTTCTACCGAAGAGCACTCAATAGATGAGCTAAAGAAACAGCTTAAGGCCGCTCCTTCAATGGATGGCTTAGAGCTAGCCAGTAAGGTCTCAACCACAGAGATCTATGATTTAGGCTCTTCAGATGCAACGCATAAGGTTGCAGTCCTCGATCTTGGTACTAAGAAGAATATATTGCGATGCTTTGTAGATCGAGGTTGTCAGGTCAAGGTCTTTCCAGCGAAGACTCTTTTCACCGAAGCAAAGGGATGGAATCCTGATGGCTACTTCTTGTCTAACGGACCCGGTGATCCTTCTACTATGGATTATGCTATAGAGTTTGCTAAGCAGGTTCTTGATGAAAAGAAGCCACTTTTTGGTATATGTCTGGGACATCAGATCTTGTCTTTAGCACTAGGCATCCCAACCTACAAGATGCACCACGGTCACCGCGGTATTAATCATCCAGTGAAGAACTTAATCACAGGTAAGTGTGAGATTACTTCACAGAATCACGGATTCGGTGTAAGTCCCGATGCTATCGAGGAGAGCAAGGACATCGTTGAGGTGTCTCACCTCAACCTAAACGATAATACAGTTGAAGGTATAAAACACAAATATTTACCAGCATTTAGTGTGCAGTATCACCCAGAATCGTCACCTGGACCCCATGATAGTAGGTATTTGTTCGATCAATTTATTGAATTAATAGAAAGTCAGAAGTCATGAGTGAAATTGTAGATATCATCGGGAGACAAATATTAGATTCTCGTGGTAATCCTACTGTTGAAGTAGAGGTTATTACTGAAAACGAAATAGTCGGTCGGGCGGCCGTGCCTTCGGGAGCATCCACGGGCAAGTATGAGGCTGTTGAGTTAAGAGATGGTCAGAAGGATTTCTACATGGGTAAGAGTGTAGTGAAAGCTATCGAACACGTAAATGAAGACTTACTCAATGCGCTTGTAGGTGTCAGCGTCTTTGATCAGCGAATGATTGATCAAGCGATGTTAGAACTTGATGGAACACATAATAAGGGGAAGATTGGAGCTAATGCAATATTAGGGGTTTCTCTTGCTGCTGCACATGCCGCAGCAGGGGAGTTAAACCTCCCGTTATATAGATATATCGGTGGTGTCAATGCGTGCACACTTCCTGTTCCGATGATGAATATCCTTAATGGGGGTTCTCATGCAGATAATAGCATCGATTTTCAAGAGTTTATGGTGATGCCAGTTGGTGGAGAGAGCTTCTCACATTCCTTAAGAATGGGTGTTGAGATATTCCACAATCTGAAGTCTGTCTTAAAGAGCAAAGGCTATTCCACAAATGTTGGAGATGAAGGAGGCTTCGCCCCTAATATCAAGAGTAATAAGGAGGCTATTGAAATCGTCTTAACATCCATTGAGAAAGCGGGCTATAAGCCTGGTGACGATGTCATGATTGCCATGGATGCAGCTGCTTCAGAATTTTATGATGAGAATGACAAGATGTATGTACTCCACAAGAGTACAGGAGATAAGCTGTCTTCAGATGATATGATTTCTTATTGGAAGGATTGGGTGGACAACTATCCTATCCTCTCAATTGAAGATGGCCTACATGAAGATGATTGGGATGGTTGGGTAAAACTAAATGCAGCTATCGGAGACAGAGTTCAGATTGTTGGAGATGATTTATTCGTCACTAATACAGAAAGGCTTAAGAAGGGTATAGAACTGCAAGCAGCAAACTCTATATTAGTTAAGGTCAACCAGATTGGCAGCTTAACAGAGACGATTGATGCGGTTAGCATGGCTACGACAAATGGATATACTTCTGTCATGAGCCATAGGTCAGGAGAAACAGAAGATACCACAATTGCTGATCTTGCGGTTGCGCTCAATACAGGACAGATAAAGACAGGATCTGCTTCTCGTAGTGATCGTATCGCCAAGTACAATCAATTATTGAGGATTGAGGAAGAGTTAGGAAGTGCGGGTTACTTCCCAGGTAAAGCCTTGATGCGATAGTCATATTATTATTTATCTTTATATGATGAAGATCATATCACAGATTAATACTAGTCTAAAATCGATCAGTTGGCTAAATAAATACACTCTTACAATACTTTGTTTTGCTGTTTGGATTCTATTTTTGGATAGCAAACATAGCGTCGTCAAACAAATAAAATTAAATAGGCAGATCACCGAATTGAAAAAGAGTGAGCAAGCTTATGAAGAGAAGCTTGCAAATGCTAAAAATGAGTATGCTGACCTTACTGAAAATAAGGAGAAGTACGCTCGCGAGAAGTACTATATCAGCAGGAAGGGAGAAGACGTATATATAATAGAATAACTAAGCCAAACACATGAGTGTCTTATTAAACAAAGATAGTAGAGTAGTAGTCCAGGGTTTCACTGGAAAAGAGGGAACATTCCACTCAGAGCAAATGATAGCCTATGGTACAAATGTCGTAGGTGGAGTAACTCCTGGTAAAGGAGGACAGACGCACCTCGAGCGCCCAGTATTCAATACGGTTTCAGATGCGGTTGCCAAGGGTGGTGCAGACACATCTATCATCTTTGTGCCCCCTAGATTCGCAGCAGATGCGATCATGGAATCTGCTGATGCAGGTATCAAGGTAATTGTATGTATCACAGAGGGTATTCCCGTTCAAGATATGGTTAAAGTGAAGTCTTTCATCGGAGGATATGATACGAGATTAATCGGACCGAACTGTCCTGGCATTATAACTCCTGGTGAAGCGAAGCTTGGTATTATGCCAGGCTTTATTCACAATCCTGGATCAATAGGGATCGTAAGTCGTTCAGGAACACTGACCTATGAAGCGGTAGATCAAGTTACTAAGGCCGGTATGGGGCAATCAACATGTATAGGTATCGGTGGTGATCCTATTGTAGGGACGACTACTAAGGAAGCTGTGGAGCTGCTCATGAATGATCCAGATACCGAAGGAATCGTAATGATTGGCGAGATTGGTGGAGGAATGGAAGCTGAAGCTGCCCGCTATATCAAAGAACACGGGACTAAACCGGTTGTTGGATTTATCGCTGGACAGACAGCTCCTAAGGGAAGAACCATGGGTCACGCCGGAGCCATAATAGGAGGTGCTGAAGATACAGCTGAAGCCAAAATGAAGATCATGGCTGACTGTGGTATCCATGTTGTCAATTCTCCAGCCACAATTGGCCAAAAAATGTACGACGCTCTTCACTAGAAAGAGCAGTTGCTTTTCAATTTAAATTCTTTTAATTGTGATAGGCGCTATTATGTGCCAATGTACTGCCACAGTGTGCGCAGGCAGTAGCACTGCCACTACCACCTTCACATCCATTGCTGCAGGTGTAATGCCAGATGCCAGCATCATTTTGAGGCGGCTCAGGCGTCGTATTCGCACCAGTAGTTGTTGTCATTGGTGGGGCCGTAGTTGTTGGAGTATTGTGATAAGCGTCATTATGCTGAAATGCAGATCCGCATATCGAACATGTTCCAGCCTCATCACCTCCACTACCAGCACAGGCATTAGGGCATATATAATGTTTAACTCCCGATGCAACAGGTACCCCTTCTGGTATCAGCGCTTGATCCACTTTGGCATTTTGAATTTGAACCTGCGCATTAGACAACACAGGATCAGGTCTGTCAACTTTTGAATCACATGACATCATTGTCCACAAACCTAAAACCAATAAAAGAAGAATATTTTTCATTTTTTCAATATTAAATTATATGGCCCAAGTAGCCCCTACATCTTTGTAATCTATGCAGCCCATATACTCTCCAGGAACAGGGTTGTGATTCAAGACCTTAGTTGCACCAACTTCACTGGTGAAAAATAAGTACGTAGTCATACCCTTACTCATGTTAAAGAAGTTGTTTTCACCTTCCTCATTAGCTATTTCCTTAAGTACAGCCGCTTGTGTGGAAAACTCCAGTTCTATAAATTCTTTATTGTATTGGTTCATGCTGCGAATCTCAAGATTCTCAAGACCTTGCATGAACAATGCCTTCTCCTCTTCATTAAAGTTGCTATTGACATGGATGGCCATATCATTGGCGATATCTGCCTCAAGCGCACCAGGTGTATCAGTAGTTGGAATAATCACATTAGAGATGGCTCTGAGGCGCTCTATCTGGGCCATGTTCCATCCCTCTACTTCTGAGGCGATATTCGCTGCACTTGTCTTACATCCACTTATCATTGTGATCCCACTCACAGACAATCCAGCAGCGGTTATGAGACCAGTATATTTAATTGCTTTTCTACGCTTCATAATCAATAACTTATGATAGGTTTCCTTTATTAAACTCCCTTACGGCATAATCTGCTGCTCTCGCAGTAAGCGCCATATAGGTGATAGATGGATTTTGATTTGCCGCAGAGGTCATGCATGCCCCATCAGTGACAAACACATTCTTTACAGCGTGAATTTGATTCCACTTGTTCAACACTGATGTCTTAGGATCTCGCCCCATACGGGCTGTACCCATTTCATGGATACCATTGCCGGGATTTGAGTCCTTAACTCTGTCATACTGCTGTATGTTTTTGAATCCTGCTGCATCTAACATCTCGGCAGCGGTTAGAGACATATCCTTCCTCATGGCATATTCGTTTTCTTTCCATTCTACATCCAGATCTAAAGTAGGTATGCCATATTTGTCTAACTTGTCATATCTCAAGGTCATCTTATTGTCATGATACGGTAGACACTCACCAAATGCCAGTAGGTTCATACGCCATTGACCAGGATTAGAAAGTTCATCTTTCAATGCTTCTCCCATCATAGCTTCAGCAGGTCGATTCCAACCTTGCCTGGTCGCACCTCCCTGAAAACCATATCCACGCATAAAGTCCTTCATTTTGTTTGGACCGTCAATATTTCGGAACCGAGGTATGAATATTCCTGCTGGCTTACGACCTTTATAGTATCTATCCTCAAAGCCGTCATAGAACCCCGTGGCGCCTGCTTTAAAATGATGGTCCATAACATTATGTCCTAACTCGCCACTATCATTGCCCATGCCGTCAGGGAACCTGTCCGACTTAGAATTCATCAATATGGCAGCACTATGAAGCGCCGATGCATTGCAGAATATGATCTTAGCGAAGAACTCATGGGATTCCATGGTTTCGGCATCGATCACATTAACTCCTGTTGCCAATTGTGTCTCATCATCAAAAATGATAGAGTGCGCTATTGAATGAGGTCTAATCGTTAGATTACCAGTTGCCTCTGCCGGTGGGATCGTAGCTGCGTTAGAACTAAAGTAAGCCCCAAAAGGACAGCCCCTAATGCATCTGTTGCGAGTTAAGCACGTTCCTCGACCATTGTGGCCTCCTTGTTTGGTGATATGGGCAACTCTGCCTGGAGATATTATACGCGCACCGTTAAAGGCCTTCATAACTGCATCTCTGGCAACTTGCTCTACACAATTGAGTTCAAATGGTGGTTGATATATTCCATTAGGAGTAGACTTGCTATTCTCTTTCTGACCACTGATTCCAGCGTATGCTTCCACATAATCATACCATGGCTTGATATCTCTATACCGTATCGGCCAATCTATAGCTACTCCCTCTTTCAAGTTTTCCTCAAAGTTGATATCTGAAAACCTATAACAATGCTTACCCCACATAATAGATCTTCCTCCAAGATGATATCCTCTTATCCAGTCAAAAGGTTTCGTTTCTGTATATGGATGTTCAGTATCTTTAGGCCATAGGTGCTTAGTATAATGATTGATGGTATATCCAGTACGCCGCTGAACGTTGTAATCTTTTAGCTCTTCTTGGCTGAATTTGCCTCGATTTGGCACTTCCCAACTTTCTAAATTTGCAGTAGGGTAGTCTCCATGTTTAAGCATTCGACCTCTCTCTAAACAGAGAACTTTCAGACCTTTTTCAGTCAGTTCTTTTACTGCCCAGCCTCCACTGATACCTGAGCCAATTACTATGGCATCATAAGTAACTTCATCTTTACCTTTGGAATTAAAATACATTCAGATATTGTTTATACGGTACAGATTTCTACACCTTGCTTTAACGAGCTTAATACGTCTGTTCTTGTAGGAATGAACTCTTGTGCAATAAATCCTGTGAATCCTGTCTCCTGGATTGCATTTACGATTGCTTTGTAATTCAATTCTTGAGTTTCATCAATCTCGTTGCGTCCAGGTACTCCTCCCGTGTGAAAGTGAGAAATATAATTTTTGTTATCCGTGATCGTTCTGATCACATCGCCCTCCATTATCTGCATGTGATAGATATCGTAGAGCAATTTGAAGTTAGGGCTGCCAATCATTTCCACTAATTGGACTCCCCAAGCCGTATGATCACACATATAGTCGTGATGATCTATTTTGCTATTAAGCAGTTCCATGACAATAGTGATGCCCTGTCGTTCAGCTTCTTTTACGATTGATTCTAGCCCTCTAGCGCAATTATCCATGCCTATTTCATCGGTTAGACCATTGCGATTTCCTGAAAAGCAGATAATTTGTTTGATACCCTTATTAGCTGCGCTTGCTATGATGGGCATATAGTCTAGTTGAAGTTGGCTATGTAGATTTGGATCATTAAATCCTTTTGTGATGCCTAGTGGGCTCCCATTAGAAATAGCGCATGTCAGGCCCTTATTGATTACGGTATCCCACTCATTAGGATTAAGTAATTCGATAGATCCAATTTGTAAGTCCTTACAGTGCTCAGCAAATTGTTCCAAAGGGATACTTGTGTAGCACCACCTGCAGGCCGAGTGGTTAATCGAGCCTTCTGTTGAATTAGACTGCTCCGCGCATCCATCTATTTGATCTAGTACGCTGAGTCCAAGTCCAGATACAACCAAAGTCTCTATCGATTTTCTTCGATTCACAATTATTCTTCTATGACTATAAAAGTATAAAAGATTTAGATGAAACTATAGATGGATAATTCTCTCTGTAAAATAGAAAACCAAGCATGTACCATGAATTGGGTATTATATGTTGTAAAATAAATTTTAATATGTACATTTACGGATGGATTGATCTTTTCGACTGAGATCAGTCCTATAAGAAAACTTAAATGATGAAAACGATTTTTACCTCCCTCCTTTGGGTGTGTGCGCTTGTAGGTGTATACGCCATTCCTAATTATAACGAGATTGAAACGATTGACGATGATGCGTTCAGCTGTGCTAGTGCGATCAGTATCTCTTGCAATAAGAGACTGACTCATCAAACTAATAACAATGGCCCTCACGTATTTTCTTCTTTCAATTGTGCCAACTCGACATACGACAATTATGGAGGTAAGGAGAAGATTTATGTGTTTGAATTAGACTACACCACAGATGTAGATATCAGGCTGTCAGAAATCACTGGTGAAGGTGTCAATTTTGACATGTTTCTATTTCGCGGAAGCTGTAGTGCTGGCAATTGTTGGAGTGCCAGTACAAATCCCGGTAAGAGTAGTGAAAACATAACAGCAGAACTCCCACCAGGCACGTACTATATAATAGTCGATACGTGGGCAGGTGAGATAGGAACATTTTCTATTGAGCTCAATTGCTCTGTAAATCGCCCACAAGTCGATTGTTCTCGAGCTATTACCATCGAGTGCGGAGAACAATATCAGAGTACAACCAGGGGAAAGAACAGCAGCTTCGATGAGCTCTTTTACAGCTGTGCTCAGTCTTCATATTCATACAGCGGTGCAGATCAACTATTTAAGGTTTATAAAAACAGTTATTCAGACAGACTTCAGGTTCATCTATATACCTCCAATCCTGATGTTAACATCTTCCTGATGAGTGGCTGTGAGACAGCACCTAGAGATCCACACGGTAATGATCCTAATGATTTTAATGCTTCACTCAGTTGTGTGATGACTGGGCAGAATTTTGAGAATGGCAAGTTTATAGATGAGGGATCTTTTGGTCTTCCATCAGGATGGTATTACATAATTGTTGATGGTCGATTTGGATATACAGAATCTGATTTTCTGATTACTGCGACATGCGGAACAATTGATTTTGATATAGCCGAGCCTATATCATGTACCACGGCAATAGATAATCATCATCTCAAAGACGGGGCTAACAATGTGAGTATATATAGTTGTCCATCTAATAATGTAACTGGACGGATTTCAAAGGAGCGCATTTATTGGTTTGATGTTCAGGAGCAACACGATATAGAGATTAGGTTGTCTGACTTAGATTATGGATCAGACATGAATATCTATCTGTATAAAGAAAATGATAGTGTCCGAGATTGTTGGAGCGTAGGGCGCTCAGATGATCGAGATAGAATTATTACACAGACCATGTCACCAGGCCGATACTATGTCGTGGTTGATGGGGCTATTGATGGCAAGTTCGATCTGAGTTTAATAGGTTGTCCTTGTCAGGCTGATGATGAGTTAATATGTGGAGTGCCACTAGTGGATTCTAATAGGAATGCTCGCAATGATGTCAGTGAGATAGGCCAAGGCTGTTTTTCTAAACCAATAGCAAAAGCTGGCTTTGACAAAGTCTATGAGTTTACCGCTGATGAAACTCAAGCATATTGGTTCAGATTGTACAACATGGATGGGGATCTCGATCTATTTATTTTGAGGGATTGCCAAGATTCAGAATCTTGTTTAGGCTTTTCTATTCAACGAGGTAATGATGAGGTGATAGAAGTGGATCTTAATCGTGGAGATAGAATATTTCTAGTTGTAGATGCTCGTTCAGAGCTCATTACTTCATCGTTTACACTACTAGCGCAATGTTCTGATCAAGATTTTGATACAGACTTGGATGGTATTACAGATGTTAATGATAACTGTGATTTTGCTCCTAATCCTGATCAACTCGATACTGATGGTGATGGTTGGGGAGATCCATGTGATAGCGATGACGACGGTGATGGTGTGGCAGATGATTTTGATTGCGACCCATTAGATAGTACAGTAACTACTCAACGAGGAGCTTCGTGCGATGATGGTAATAGTGCTACGATTAATGACAGAATCGATGCTGATTGCAATTGTGTAGGTTCGATGGATGCTGATAATGACAGTGTAGGCGATAGTATTGATAACTGCCCTAATACGCCTAATACGCTTCAGCTAGATCGTGATGGAGATGGTATAGGAGACTTGTGTGATGATGACATTGACGGTGATGGTGTGCTGAATACTGTTGATTGTGATCCTGTAGATGCTTCCCAGGCTAACGCAATAGGTAGTTCTTGCGATGACGGCAATCCGAATACTACACTCGATGTGATCGACTCTTCATGTAATTGTGTAGGAAGTAATGATTCAGATATGGACGGAATCCCAGATTTTATTGATAACTGTCCTACAGTGGCTAACAATAGTCAAACAGATTTAGATGGCGATGGGATAGGTGATGCATGTGAAAGTGATACGGATGGCGACGGTGTCAATGATACCTTGGACTGCGATCCATTTAACAATCAAAACACTTTGACACGAGGTGCTCCATGTAATGATCAGAACAGCTTAACTATCAATGATACTGTCAATGACAATTGTGATTGTGTAGGGCAACTAGATACGGACCTGGACGGAGTTCCAGATGCTATCGATAATTGCCCTTCAACTGTCAATCCTAATCAAGCTGATTTTGACGGTGATGGTTTAGGAGACTTCTGTGACCCAGATGATGACAATGATGGCCTTGATGATGAATTAGACTGTGGACCTCTTAATGCTGCTGTAATCTTCAGCAGGGGAGATGCTTGTGATGATGGTAACCCGAATACAATCAATGATGTAGTGACTCAAGCATGTGTATGTGCTGGTGATTCAGATCTTGATGCAGACGGCATACCTGATTTTAGAGATAATTGCATCGGGATACATAACCCTATGCAAGAGGATAATGATGGTGATGGTGTAGGAGATGTCTGTGATTCTGACGATGATAATGATGATGTCAAGGATGTAGATGATTGTGATCCGTTTAATTCTGCTATTGCCGTGAGTGTGGGAGACTTGTGTGATGATGGCAATGCTTCGACAGTTAATGACGCCATAGATGCTAACTGTGAGTGTAACGGGGTAAGGGACTTTGACCTGGACGGAATTCTGGATTCATTCGATAATTGCCCAATAAATTCCAATGCGGATCAAGCTGATTTTGATGGTGATGGACAGGGTGATGCTTGTGACGATGATGATGATAATGACGGTGTTGTTGATGCTGTGGATTGTAATCCATTGGATGCATCTATATCTACTCAACCCGGTGATACTTGTGATGATGGAGATCCTAATACTGTAAACGATAGAATTACCAGTGATTGCGCTTGCATTGGAGAGCGAGATTTGGACAGTGACGGTGTTGCAGATGCTGTTGATAATTGTCCAGGAATTTCTAACCCAAGTCAAGCTGATTTTGATGGTGATGGCATTGGAGATTTATGTGATGCTGATGATGACAATGATGGACTGAACGATGATATGGATTGTGGTCAGTTTGATCCTTCTATAGTTGTTACGACTGGAGCAGTATGTGATGATGGAGATCCATCCACGGTTAATGATGTGATAACGTCTGATTGCCAATGTAATGGTGTAATGGATATGGACGGAGATGGCATACTAGATGCTGTTGATAATTGCCCTGCTGTTGCCAATGCTGATCAGGCTGACTTTGACGGTGACGGAATGGGGGATGCTTGTGACTCAGATGATGACAATGATGGTACAGAAGATTTAGTCGATTGTGATCCATTTGATGCGTCGGTGACAATCCAACCAGGTGATGTATGCGATGATGGCAATGATGTGACAACCGATGATAGAATAGGCGCAGATTGTATATGCCGTGGTGAAGGTGATTTAGACAGCGATGGCATAGCCAATGAGTCTGACAACTGTCCTGCTATAGCCAATACAGACCAAGCAGATTTTGATGGAGATGGAGCTGGTGATGCCTGTGATACAGATGATGATAACGATGGAATACCAGATACTGTAGATTGTGCTCCATTTGATCCTAACAATACTACCGGCATAGGAGATGTATGTGATGATGGCAATGATGGAACAAGAGATGATGTGATAGATGCCAATTGTGAATGTACTGGTGTATTTGATTTTGATGCTGACGGTATTCCAGATCCAGTTGATAATTGCCCAGTGACCGCTAATGCTGACCAAGCAGATATTGATGGTGATGGCGAAGGTGATGCTTGTGATAATGACGATGATAATGATGGCATACCAGATGAGTTGGATTGTGCTCCATTTGATTCATCGATAACGACTCAAGTAGGCGATAGCTGCGACGACGGCAATGACATAACAGTAAATGATACAATTAATGAAAATTGTGAATGTGCTGGAGAAAGTGATTTAGATGGAGATGGAATCGATGATAGTGTAGATAACTGCATCGGAGTACCTAATCCTGATCAAGCTGACAATGATGGTGACGGAGTTGGTGATGATTGTGATAATGATGATGACAACGACGGATTATCTGATCAGCTGGATTGCGATCCATTTGACCCGACCATAGTGTTGACAGTCGGTGATGTATGTGATGATGGCGATGAAACAACAGTCAATGATATCATTGGTGCAGATTGTACATGCGGTGGAGTCTTTGATTTTGATGGTGATGGTGTGATAGATTCTGATGACAATTGTCCAACAGACAGTAATCCTGATCAAGCTGATCTAGATGGTGATGGATTGGGAGATGTCTGCGATGAGGATATCGACGGAGATTCAATTACTAATGATATTGACTGTGCACCTATGGATAGCACAATAACGACCTTCCCTGGTCAAGCATGTGATGACGGTGATGACAGCACTATAAATGATTTTATAAATGACGAATGTTTATGTGTCGGCGAGGGAGATACAGATAGTGATGGTGTTGCCAATTCTCTGGATAATTGTCTTGCTGTAGCCAATCCTGATCAGAGGGATACAGATGGAGATGGAGCTGGTGACTTATGTGATACAGACGATGACAATGATGGAATTCAAGATGATGTAGACTGTGACCCAACAGATCCTACAGTCTCTACTCAAGTGGGTGATGCTTGTGATGATGGCAACCCCAATACGAGGAATGATGTAATCAATAATGATTGTATCTGTGCTGGAATCGCTAGCGCCTCAACGTCAATAGGTATCACTAGCGGAAAAGGAGGTATAGGAGATACAGTTTGCCTTGATATAATTGTTTCTGGCTTCTTCCAGGTTAATAATCTGACTCTAGAGATTGAACATGACGCTGATTTGGTTCAATTTGTATCTTTTGAAGACCCTGGTGTGTTGACTGACATATCAATCACTAGTGGCGCTACATTAAATGTTGTCCAATGGACTCAAGGAGATTCTGTGATGACGCTTCCTGACAATACCAATATTGGGCAAGTATGCTATAGCATAGTAGACTCTTTTGGTGTGTCGCCAGTGACGCTGACTAATAATTCAGATGTTTTTAATGTTGACAATATATCTGTCCTAGATGGATTAGCAGATGGATCTATATGTTTTGATAGCACATCTATAGTCAATGACATGGACACGATGATGATGGACACGATGATGATGGACACGATGATGATGGACACGATGATGATGGATACGATGATGA